>JAZRYV010000193.1:0-1022 GCA_045600925.1 Spirochaetota bacterium | reverse complement strand
TTCTATTTTCCCTTTGCCTTTCTTCCATCCAGGTTTCTGTACACTTACAGCGAACTGTTCCGGACTCTTAAATGCAAGATAAGAACCGTATTTTACGCAGGACAGCATACCTGCTGCAAGCATTAACGAAAGCATCAGAACTATGTATTTTTTCATAACGAAATCCTTATTCCTTTCTGCACATACATGCTGCTTTTTTATGGAAAGTAAAGTATTTTTATACTCATTTTTCAGGAAAAGCACTGACAAACAGGCCCCGGACCGAAGGTCCGGAGCCTGGTATTTCAATATTATCTATTCATTACTGATACGGATCTTCAAACATTTCTTCATAACACTTTTCTTTCGGAACAGAGGAAGGCAGTTCTGGTTTTTCCTGAAATTCGCAGAAAGAAAACATATAAAGATAGCATTTTTCAGCCAGTTTTTTTGCAGGAAGTGCCGGTGCTTTCTTCAGTCCTGTACATCCCATAAACATAGCCACATAACAGCTTTTAGCCAGTGTTGTTGCAGGAAGTGCCGGAGCCACTGTCAGTCCTGTACAGCCTTCGAACATACTTGCATAACATCTTTCAGCCAGTGCTGAGACAGGAAGCTCCATAGCCACTGTAAGTCGTGTACAGCCGTAAAACATACCCCAATAACAACTTTCAGCCAGTGTTGCTGCAGGAAGCTCCGGAGCTTTTGACAGGCCTGTACAGCCGGCAAACATATAGGAATAACAGCTTTTTGCCAATACTGTTGCAGGCAGTTCCGGAGCCACTGTCAGTCCTGTACAGCCTTCGAACATACTTGCATAACATCTTTCAGCCAGTGTTGCTGCAGGAAGCTCCGGAGCTTTTGACAGGCCTGTACAGCCTCTGAACATTCTGGCAAAACATTTCGCCCCCATTTCAGCCTTATCCGGATTTTTATAATTCAGCAGAGACATTATATTTCCCTGACATTCAATAGATGAACCGGTAATAACCCATGTTTCTTTATATGCTCCACTGTCATATGAATCAGTTTTTTCCGGTGCA
>JAZRYV010000192.1:0-1361 GCA_045600925.1 Spirochaetota bacterium | reverse complement strand
CATAAGCACAGCTGCTGTCACATCTGTACATGACCCGGGCCATCCTCCTGTACCGCCCTCACCTTCCCAGTAAATTCCCTTTGAATCCTGCTTAACAGAACCGGAAATTATCTTAAGAAAGACGGAAATATGTTTCTGTACTGTTTCTCTGTCAAGGGAAGTCTTTCCTTCTGAAAGAGCACGGACAAGACAGGCTGCAGTAAAAGGCGTAATCTTTTTCTGTGAACTGATTTTTTTGAAAGCCGAACTGTCAAATTTTCCGTACAGGCTGTTTACCATGAAAACACAGGCATACTCCGGTGAGTCAGGAGATCCGTCATTCAGAAAAACATTCAGAGCTGACAGACCTTCTTTAACTGCTGTTTTCGGAACAGTCATGCCTGCTTTCTCTGCTCTCCACAGAGCTTCCATTACCCATGCAGTAAGGAATGCACTGCCGGAACCTCCGGCCCACCATCCCCAGGTTCCGTTGCCGTTCTGAAGGCTTTCAAGTCTTCTGAGAGAGGACTGAGTTTTGTCTGCAAGTTTTTTTGACGACTCATGGCTTATCATGAAGCCCAGACTGTTTTTGTTCAAAAGACCGTTCAGGATATATGAAGGAATGAATCCGCTTACAGTCTGTTCCGTGCAGGCGTAGGGATATTTCAGCAGATAATCCGATGCACGGAGCAGGTCAGGAACAGGACCGGGGCTCACAGCAGCAGATATCTTCTCCGGTATAAAATCAAAGTCCCCGGATGAAGGAACAAGTTTCACAGTTCCTGCCGAGGACAGATTACCAGAAGCGAGAAGAGTGCAGGCCGGACCTCTTTTCTGAACAGGAACTGTATATTTTACAGCATCACTGAATCCTGAACCTGATGCCCGGAACTGCAGTTCCATGAAATTCTCTTCCGGAACAGTTACCGGATATGCAGTTTTTTCAGCAGCAAAAGGAGGAAGACTGAATGTATCTGTCTTCCCGGGAATAACAGTGCCGTCTGCCTTCATTTCTGTTTCTATCTTTGTAAAACCTCTGTCTGTATTGGATGTGACTGTTCCAAGGAAGGAAATACTGTCACCTTCCACAAGAAATGCAGGTCTGGAAATACCTGCAATCAAATCCTTTGTCACAGTGAATTTTTCCAGTTTTTCTCCGACACGCCCTGTTTTATCATGACCTCTGGCAGTTATTCTCCATGCAGTCAGATTGTCTGGAACCTTAAAGGAAACAGTGATTTTCCCGGATTCACCGGTTCTCACATCAGCCTTCCAGAATGCAGTATCACGGAAATCCTGGCGGATGCCTTCCTTTCCGTCCTTGGATGCCCCGGCCAGCAGTGTAACAGGATATGAATAGCTTGTAAGAACCTGATTGGACA
>JAZRYV010000191.1:0-24884 GCA_045600925.1 Spirochaetota bacterium | reverse complement strand
CTGCGGATGTCATCAGCCGTGTCAACATCCAGAGCCTTTAAGGTTTTTTCAGTATTTTCGATCAGGTCGGGTGCAAGCAGATTTATGATTCCACGGATAACGATTCTTGCTCTCATCTTTTTGTCAGAACAGTTCTTTATCTTGAAACGTTCCTCTGACATTTTCCACAGAGTAAGATCTCGTACTTCTTCAGGATCCAGAATGCCTGAACTGATTCCGTCATCCAGGTCATGGTTGTTGTAGGCAATTTCATCAGCCAGATCAATAATCTGGGCTTCCAGTGAAGGATGTTCATCAGGTGAAAATTCTTTCAGATATTTTTCAGGAATTTCTGGAGAATGTCGGATGATGCCTTCCCTTGTCTCCCATGTCAGGTTCAGGCCCGGAAAATCGGCGTAGTTTGTTTCCAGAAAATCCACTACCCGCAGGCTCTGTCTGTTGTGTTCAAAGCCGCCTTTCCCGGTCAGCATGCTGTTAAGGGCTCTTTCTCCTGCATGTCCGAAGGGTGGATGTCCAAGGTCGTGGGCAAGGGCAATGCTTTCGGCCAGATCCTCATTCAGTCTAAGGGCCCTTGCAAGGGTTCTGGCAATCTGGGCAACCTCTATTGTGTGGGTAAGCCTTGTCCTGTAATGGTCGCCCTCGCTGTTAATAAAAACCTGTGTCTTATATTCGAGCCTTCGGAAGGCTCTGGAATGGATAATGCGCTCCCGGTCTCTCTGAAAATCTGTTCTGTACAGATGAGGCTCCTCTGCATACTTTCGTCCTCTGGAACAGGATGCCTTTGATGCATAGGAGGCAAGGAGTCTGCCCTCTGTTTCAAGAAGAAATTTCATGTCTGCTGTCATAGGCGTTCAGCTGATCTTTCCCTGTCATAGGCCTGAGATGCGGCTCTCCGGTTCATTCGTATTTCTTCGCTGGATGGATTTTCTTCCAGAGCTCTGGAGAAGGCAGTCAGAGCCTTTTGATAGTTTTTCTGAGCAAAGTATGTCTTGCCTATATTGTTGTAGGCCTTTGCTGTAAAGGAAGAATCAGTGGTGTTTTTTATCACCTGATAAAAGGTATCCACAGCTCTGTCCTGTTGTCCTTTTTTAACAAGAAGAACTCCGAAAGAAAGGAGAGCCTCTGGATCTCCTGGTTTAAGAAGAAGTGCTTTCTGAATAAGTTCAACTGATTCATCAATTCCTTTTTCATCCGGTCTGAGTTCTGAATTAATGACAGCCATGTTTATATAGCTCTTACGGGCAAGTTCGCTGTTCACGTTGATTTTTGCAGCCCGTTCAAAAGCTTTATATGCGTAACCTGGCTGATTCTGCTTATAGTACAGTGAACCCATTTTGAAATGACCTTCCTGTATGTCCGGCCACTGATCCAGAATATCTCTGTATTCTTTTTCCGCCAGATCAAAGAAGCCCTGTTCATAGTAGCAGTCTGCTACAGCCAGTTTAGGGGCGGGGGAGACAGTATTCAGTTCCGATGCTTTTTTCCATGCTTCAACTGCCAGTTCCGGTTTGCCGCTGTGTCTGTAGATGATTCCAAGATTATACAGGGCACTGTCGTCTTTGGAGTTGATGGCAAGAGCTTTTGTGACAGCCTCTGCAGCTTCATCATATCTCTGAAGATCGTCCAGAATATTTCCCATATTCAGGTAGGCGTTCCGTGCATTTTCTCCTGCCGGTTCAGTTTTTACAATTTTCCCGTAGGCCTCCAGTGCCTTGTCCGGCTCTCCGTTTTTGAAGTAAATCTCCCCGATCCTTGCAAGAATCCGTACGTTTCTGCTGCTGTTCGCAAGAATTTTTTTATAAACTGAGATGCTGCTGTCGTACCTGTTCAGTCTGCTGTACATGTCCCCGAGGTTTTCCAGCATCTTTTCTTCTTTTCCGGAAAGCTTTTCTGCTGTTTCAAATTCAGCAACGGCAGATTCCTGATTTCCGGTTTTAAGATATGCCACTCCCAGATTGTAATGATTCAGTGCATCGTTTGGTCTGATTGAAACGGCCTGTCTGAGATATTTTACTGCAAGTTCGCTGTCTCCTCTTTCTGTAAAAATTATTCCAAGTGAAGAGGAAGCCCTTGCCGCAATCTCACCGTATCTGTCAGCATCTGCTGCACGTCTGAGATATTCCACAGCAGAGAATTCATCATCAGTCTTTAAAAGAGCCGATGCCAGATTGAAAAGAGCCCTTGCATTTTCAGGGGTCTTTTCAACACATCGTCTGTACTGCTCTGCCGCATCCGTATATCTTCCCATATCGAAATAGATATTTCCGAGAAGCAGCATGGCATCAGTATCATCAGGAGACTTTGAAACAGCATCCTTTGCATATTGAACAGCTGATGTATAGTTCTTTGTGAACTTAAAAGTTCTGGCCAGCTGTTTCATTGCTTCTCTGTTTGAACTGTCGTATGTAAGAGCCTGTTTAAAATAAGAGACGGCCTTTTCCCAGGCTTCCGTATCATAGCTGATTTTTCCCAGATAGAGAAGGGCAAGGGATTTGTCTCTGTCGGAGGCATCAGATTCCAGAACTTCATTGAATTCGGCTGCTGCATCCCTGTAGTATTTCTTTGCATAGGATTCCCTGCCGTTCCGGATATGAGAATTGCCTGATTCATAAATATAGCCGGAAGGAAGATCTGCAGGAACAGGCTCCCTGCGTTCATCCGCAGTCTGAACCTGTTCTTCCGGTGGAAAAAGTTTCTGCTTTAAATAGTTTCTGTTTGCAGGATTTTTAAGATATATGACTGCAGCTGTTATGCCTGCTGATACAAGGCAGATGCACACCAGTATAAGGAATGTTTTTGCTGCAGAATGGCCTGAGGAATAACGGAAATCCTGAATGTCATTTATTCTGTTTGTCTGCAGTATTTCATCTTCTGTGTCATAATTCTTTCTGTCCAATCAGAAACCTCTTATTTCTGCTGTGATTTTTTTACAGCATCAAGAATACCATTAATAAACTGTCTGGATGTTTCGCCTCCGTACAGTTTTCCAAGTTCTATGCCTTCGTTTATGGTGACTGCTGAAGGAATTTCCGTTTCCGGAATATACAGCAGGGAAAAAAGAGAAAGTCTCAGAATGCATTTATCCACAAGACCTATTCTTTCTATTTTCCAGTTTTTTGAATGCTTCATTATGAGAGCATCAATTTCCTCTTCCCTGCTGATTGTTCCTTCTATGAGGTAGACTGCAAATTTTCTTGCGTCATCTGTTACAGGTTCATCTGCATCCTCATCAGCGTCTTCATTGATCCAGTTCAGTGAAAGTGCATTTTTTTTCAGTTCTTCCGGATCAGTGCCTTCTTCGTTTTTCCTGAGACTGTACATATACAGTCCCTGAAGTGCCAGTTCTCTGGCCTGTCTTCTTTCCCGCCACTTCTGTTTCTGTTCCACTTACTGTGTCTGCCTCTGGAGACTGTTATATCTGACGGTAAACGTTTGCCATTTCTATGGCAGAGAGAGCCGCATCAAAACCCTTGTTGCCTGCTTTCGTACCTGCACGTTCAATTGCCTGTTCAATGGAATCTGTTGTCAGAACTCCGAACAGAACAGGTATGGATGACTTCATGGCAATCTGGGCTACACCTTTTGTAACTTCTGCTGATATAAGATCAAAATGAGGTGTTGCTCCTCTTATGACTGCTCCAAGACAGATTACTGCATCGTACTTTCCTGAGGCGGCAATTTTTTCCGTAACAGAGGGAATTTCAAAGGCTCCAGGGACCCATACTGCAGTTATATCTTCATCAGCTGCATTGTTTCTTTTGAGACAGTCAACTGCTCCTTCCAGCAGTTTCCCGGTAATGAATTCGTTGAATCTTGATATGACCAGAGCAAATTTAAGACCGGATGCATCAAGTTTTCCTTCTATGGTTTTCATGTTTTTCCTTCCAGTTTTGATTTCTGTATAACCCCTTTACACCATCTTTTTTACGGCAGACGTCAAGTCTTTTATGCACACAGCCTGAAAAAACTCTACTGTATTTCAATGGTATATGGGCACATCATAAGTGCATTCCCTTCCTTCATGAGATCTGCTGTCCCTGCAGCCTGCAGAACCGGATCCATGAGTGAAAGCAGCTGCCGGAGTTCGGACAGATATCCTGACATGACCAGATCCCTTACAGGAGAACCTTTGCGGACAGGCAGCTCTGTTATTGTGTATTCTTTTATTCCAGCCTTTGCAGCAGCAAGTTCAACAGCAGCAGCCAGTCCTCCCAGCCTGTCCGCAAGGCCTGCTGCCTTTGCCTGACGTCCGGAGAAGATCCTTCCTTCTGCAACTGAAGGTATCTGTTCTGCAGGAATCTTTCTGTATTCTTCAACCAGTCCTGTAAATCTGCTGTATATGAAATCCACATCCTTCTGGAATACATCCCTTTCCTCCGGTGTAAGTTCCCTGGCTTCCGAGGAAATATCAGCCATCTGCTCAGTTTTTAAGGTTTCCACAGAAATGCCGATTTTTTCATACAGCTGTTTTAAAGTCAGTTTCCCTGTAATAACTCCTATGGATCCTGTGAGTGTTCCAGGCTGGCATAGAATTTCTCCGTCTGCACAGGCAATATAGTATCCTCCTGATGCTGCTGTATTTCCGAATGAGAATACAACGGGTTTGGGATATTTTTCCTGCAGACGTTTGAGTTCATGCTGCATGTAATCAGAAGCCAGAGCAGAGCCGCCTCCGGAGGATATTCTTATGATTACGGCCTTTATACTGCTGTCTTTAAAGGCTTTTGTCAGCATTCTGATATAGGTTCCTGTGTCTGTCATTCCACGGCCAGCATTAAAAGGTGCATTGTCTACTATGTTCCCGTCCACATGTATTATGCAGATGGAAGGTTTTGTTTTCCATGATCCGTCCAGATGTCTGACTGATATATAGTCTTCCAGCAGAAGGGCCTTTCCTGTCAGTTCTTTGTCTTCCATAAACTCATCAAAATAGCAGGTTCCGTCAATGAATCTGCGGTTCACTGCATCGGATGGAGTGAGTGTCCCTGCAGCAAAAAGGCTGTTCATGTCTTCAGTGGAAAGTTTCCGGTCATTCATAATGTCGTTCAGAAACTGGTCTGATGCATCTTCCAGCACAGACATAAGATTTTCTCTGACAGGTTCTGACAGTGCTGTCCCTGTAAAGGATTCAAAAACAGATTTGTATTTTCCCTGGCGGAACACATCAAAATGAATTCCGAGTTTTGCCATAAGTTCCTTGAAGAAATAGACTTTTGCACTCAGACCGTTAAGTCCGAATGTGCTGTTTGGCACCATGTATATTTCCGTGGCTGCTGATGCTGTGTAGTATGGAATGTTTCCTGAAACAGCCATGAATGCATAAACCTTTTTGTTTTCCTTTTTCAGTTTTTTTATCGAATCCCGCAGCTCCTGAGCCTGGGCAAAACCCATGGAACTTTTTATTTCAAGAATAACTCCTGAAACCGAAGGGTCTGATGCTGCCAGTTCCAGACCGAAAATAATATCTGAAAATCCAGGTCTGTCAGATGAAAAATAATTTTTTCTTCCGGTTTCTGACGGCGGTTCACTGATTACAAGACGGACATATTTCCCGGTATCCCCGAATTTAATGCCGTTTTCTGATGTTCCCCTGGTATAGGAAAAATCAAAGTAACTTCCGCCGAACTGATCCGATTTCCCGCAATAATAGCCTGCCCCTGCGGTTAATATGCCCGGAGATGAGGAACCTGCTTCAAAGGAAAGCTTTATTCCGAAACTGAGATCACTGTCTGTGCTGTATCTCAGATACAGGCTGCTGAGGCCGGCCCCCAATTCAACTGATGCAGTTTTTTCCCATTTTAAGAATTTTGTGTCTTCGTTTCCGTAAAAATTACCTGAAAGCGTGATACTGTCTCCGAATGGGCGGAGAGAAAGGGAAAGTTCTTCCTGTCGTTGAAGTTTATTTCCTCCCAGATTTCCTGCCAGTCCGGAAACTGTTCCTCCGATGGAAATCCATCCTGCAGGTCTGAGAACAAAGCCTGCTGAAATGGTTCTGTATCTGTCAAAAAGTGCATTTCTGCTTTTACCGAAAGAAAATCCTGCACCAAGGCCCAGATATTTACCGAAAAAGAATCCTTTGGAAATATTAAGCATATTAATATTTGTTCTTTTCCCTTCGTAGTCAAAAGAGCTCTCTTCCGGTTCCTTTACTTCTGCTGATGATACATAGGACCAGGTAAGTGCCATCCCCCATATATTCACAGCAAAGGAGTGGTTGCCTTCTGCCTTGTTGAAGTCCGGTTTCCAGTATCTGTATGCAAAAAGAGGTGAGAGGGAATCTGCTGCCAGTGCCGGATTTGCATTCTGAGGCATTACAGAGGACGAATATCCTGCAAAGCCTTTCCCCGGAACATACAGAAAAGGATCTTCTGTCCGTGCCTGCAGTGAAACAGAAAGAAGCAGTACCGGCAGGAGAATAACAGTCTGAATAAAATTTTTTGTTTTCATAAGCCCTGTCTGTTTATATATTTTTCAAGATCTGCTGCTATGTCGGCATGGATCTTTTCAATGTCCTGTTCCCCTGATATTACGGTACAGGAGGGATCTCCTTTCATCAGCCTCATGAAAATATTTCCGGCTTTTTCCAGGAATTCTTTTTTTTCAAATACATCCCGTGAACTGTTCCTTTCAGAAATTCTTTCCATGGCAGTTTCCGGGGAAATGTTTATAAGATATGTTCTGTCAGGTTCCGGAAATCCCCGTCTTCTGTTTTCAGCAAGAACAGCTTCCGGATCCAGACCTGCAGCCCCCTGATAGGCACAGCTTGAAAACCAGTACCGGTCCATTACTACAGTCTGTCCATTTTTCAGTGAAGGAAGAATATTTTCTTCTGTATCTGCCTTCCTGTCTTCAAGAAACATTTCCAGCTGCTGTTCAGCTGACGGGGCACTGTCTCCTGCCAGAATCTGTCTTATTTTCATGCCGGTCTGAGTTTCTGAAGGTTCAGCCAGTTCCCTGCATGGAATGTTTCGGGATCTCAGATATTCTGCAAGCAGCCGGCACTGGGTCGTTTTGCCGGAACCGTCGATCCCTTCTATGACTATAAACATGGGTTTATTCATCTTCCTTCCCTTTATTGTCTGTTTTATCTTCCAGTTCCGGTTCAATATACAGTGTAAAAAGTTTTGTGGCGGAAATGGTGCACATGTTTATTCCAAGAAAACCGAAGACAGGAATGTAGGAAAGAAGGAAGGAAGCAACTCCTGTTCCAAGTGTTATCCGGAAATTTTTCAGGCAGATGGAAATTTTTTTCATAAAGGAAAGTTTTCTCCGGTCAAGAGGGTAGTCCAGAAACTGGAATCCGAGGAAGAAACAGGATACAGTAAATTCCAGAACTGTGCTTATGACATATCCTGCTGCAGGAATGAACTGTGACAGTGAAACCGGAATAAGCAGAACCAGAGACAGAATAAAAAATTTCAGGAGATTTCCAAGAACCCGTACAATATCACGGATGGCTGCAGAGAGTTTTATTTTTTCATCAAAAGTTCTTCCTGTTAAAATGTTTTCAACTTTTTCTGAAAGAAAATCATTGGACGGGGCAGTAATGATGTTTCCTATTATGGGATAGATGAAACCTGTTCCCACAGCAATAAGTATGCATATAAGTCCGGATATAATAACAGAAGATATCTCCTGTACGGCTGTATTCATCTGTGCTGTCAGAGACAGAAAATATTCCATGACAAAAAGCCTTATGTATTTAAAAGCAAAATAACATATCACTGAAAGAACAGCCAGATTAATGATAAAAGGAATAATGAACCATTTTTTCAGGCCGCAGCTGTCTGCAAAGTACAGTGATTTAAAGACTTCAATAAAGCTTTCTGTCAGTGAGCTCTTTTTTTTGTCAGGTAAAGTGTTCATTTTATCTCCTGCTGATTACTGATTATTATATTTTTGAGAAGCTTTTCTGATTCGGTCCATTATTGCCAGCCCAAGTCCTTTCTCCGGAACTGCTTCTGCGTAGATCCTTTTTACAGGCATTTTATCCAGTTTGTGCAGAGCAGCAAAGATTCCTGCAGCTGCCTGGCACAGATCTCCTGCAGGGGAAAGAACAGCAGTCCTGTCACCTGTCATGCGGATCAGTTCCATGCCCGGATCACGGAAAAGCAGGAAGGCTGCCTCACTGTCACTGAAATCCATTTCGGCTGTGCTTCTGCATATTATCACAGGTTTTTCAGGGGCATAGTGGTAGGGCAGCATGCCCGGAGCCTCTGTTTTTTTCAGGCTGGGCTTTCTGTTCAGAGGACCGGTTATTTTTTCCAGTTCTTCCACAGGCGTGCCTCCCGGTCTGAGAAGTGTAAATGTGCTGTTGTCTTCTTCTTTTATGATTGTGGATTCAACTCCAACTCTGCAGGGGCCTCCGTCCAGAATCATTTCTATGGCATCTCCCAGTCCTGCCAGTACATGTTCCGCTGTTGTCGGACTGAGACATCCGAAGGGATTTGCACTTGGTGCAGCCACCGGTGTTCCTGCCTCCCGTATAAGTTCCAGTGCCACCGGATGGTCTGGCATTCTGACAGCCATGGTTTCCAGACCTGAGGTTACAATGTCCGGAACAGAAGGAGACTTCTTAAGAACCAGTGTGAGGGGCCCAGGCCAGAATTTTTCTGCAATATCCATTACTTTTTCAGATGGAGAGGCTGCAAGCCTTTCCAGTCCGGACAGATCTGAAATATGGGAAATCAGCGGATCAAAGAAAGGACGCTTCTTTGCTTCAAAAATTTTAGCAGCAGCATCAGACCGGAATGCATCTCCTCCCAGACCGTAAACCGTTTCTGTAGGGAAGGCACAGATTCCTCCGTTTCTGATAATATCAGCTGCTTTTTTTATATTTTCTCTGACAGGTCTGTAAATTCCGGCCATTTCCTTCCTCCTGAGAGCAGATAAAGATATTTATATGTTTTTGTCAAATTTTAAAGAGTCCGGCACATGTTCAGCAGGAAGGCAGAAAAAAAGAGACTGTAAAACAGTCTCTTTAACAAAAAATTGGAGGAGTTCATGAAAACTTGTTTCACTGTTACATCTGATATGTATTCAATATGAAAATTTTGTTACATAAAAAAGAGAAATATCGGATTTTTTGTTAATATGAAAAAAACTTGAAAAAAATCATATCAGCGAAAGTATTGGCAGGATTTTTATTTTTCCAGTCAGATGAATGTCATGAAACTTGAAGAATGTCTTAACTGTAAATTTTTTGTGGAACATCGTGCAGATTCCATCCTCTGTAATTTTAATTCGGAACTTGAGTCCAGAGTTGTCAGTGACGGGAAAATTGTAGGCTGTCCGGAGAAGCCGAAGAAGAAAGGTCTCGGAAAAATCTTCAGCAGAGGCTGATTATTTTTTTACAGATGCTCTCTTTGCCCTGAAAAAATCTTTCAGCAGTGCAGCACACTCTTCCTTTTTTACTCCGAAAACTGTTTCCGGGATGTGATTCAGGCATGAATTTCCGCAGACGGAAAGAACAGTTCCGCAGGCTCCGTATCTTACATCCTCTGCTCCGATGACCAGTCTCTTTATTCTTGCATGCACTATGGCCCCTGCACACATGGCACATGGTTCCTTGGTAACGAACATTACGCAGCCGATAAGCCTTTCGTTTCCCAGAGCCTGTGCTGCTGCCTGAATGGCTTTTATTTCTGCGTGTCTGGTTGGATCTTTTTCTGCACGGTTTGAATTCCCTGCAGAGGCAATGATCTTTCCGTCTTTAACGATCACAGCCCCTATTGGAATTTCTCCTTTACCGGAACAGTGCCCGGCTTCCGCCAGAGCCTGTTCCATGTAATCTTCATCTGTCATTTATTATTTTTTTTCTGTTTCAGGGAAGTTTACGGTTTCCTTAACATAGTAGGGACGGGAATGTCTTGATTCGTGATAGATGCGGATCAGCAGTTCTGCAAGAACACCCATCTGAATAAAAAGCATTCCGATTATGAGCATAATGACCATAAGTGTCAGGAACGGATTTCCTGTCATGTTCATGCCGCTGGTGTACTTCATCACCACAACCGTAATGCCGAGCAGGATTCCTGCAAAGATCATGAACAGTCCCAGTCCTCCGAAAACATAAATGGGTTTTGTGGAATAGGAACCGAGAAACTTGACTGTAATAAGATCCAGAACAACCTTGAAGATCCTTTTAAGGCCGTACTTTGATTTTCCGTGTATTCTGGGGTGATGATTTACGGGAATTTCTGTAATATTTGCACCGACCCAGGATACATGTATGGGGATGAATCTGTGCATTTCTCCGTAAAGGCTGATTTTTTTCAGCACTTCGCTTCTGTATGCCTTCAGGGAACATCCCAGATCGTGGAGACTTATTCCTGAGATTCTGGATATGATCCTGTTTGCAATCCAGGAAGGAATCTTTCTTATGAAAAGATTGTCCTTTCTGTGTTTTCTCCATCCGCTGACCACATCGTATCCTTCATCGATTTTGTCTGCAAGTTTTCCAATGTCCTCAGGATCGTTCTGCAGGTCTGCATCCATGAAAAGAATAATTCTTCCTGTCGCATATTCAATACCTGCAGACATGGCTGCTGTCTGTCCGAAGTTTCTGCGGAAAAAAACCAGTTTTACTTTTCTGTCCTCTGCAGCAAGTTCTCTGAGCACATCTCTTGATCCGTCTGTGCTTCCGTCATCCACAAAAATAATTTCATATGTTCTGTGCAGCTTTGAAAGGGCAGTGATAAGCTTTTCATACTGATCAGGAAGATTTTCCTTTTCGTTGTATACAGGAAGAATAATGGAAAGCTCTGTTCCCTTTTTCTTTGCAGTTGTTTTTCTGGCTGCCATGATCTACTCCTTACCCTGTGTCTGCTTTTTTGTTAAAGCTATATAGTCCTTTGTTACATTAAAGGCTTCTCTCAGGAAAAGGTCTTTCTTTAAATCTGCAGTTTCCCTGCTGTCGTCACGGAGAGTCTTTTCAAGTTCCTTTTCCCTGGTTTTTTCCATGGTGGATTCTTCTTTTAGGCTGATTGTTTTTTTGTCCACCTGAATCTTCAGTTTATTTATTTTTTCCTGAAGCTGAACATATTCACTGTCTTTTTTTATCCTGTCTGATGATTTCTTCTGCAGGGCAGACACCATGGCAGGGCTGACCATGTTTACCGGTTTGAAAGATGCTGACGGAACCGGTGTCCATTTCAGAGGATAACGGGCTCTGTTCTCTCCTATGTCCCAGACCGAATTTATGTCAGGGATGACAACATCAGGCTGAATGCCGTTAAGCTGGTTGGATTTTCCTCCCGGCTGATAGAATACATTCGTTGTAACGCGGATGGCTCCCATGCCTTCATCAATTTCCCTGTAGGACTGAACTGTCCCTTTCCCGAAGGAGCTGGAAGAACCTATGATCAGTGCTCTTCTGTAATCCTTCATTGCTCCGGCCAGAATTTCGGAGGCACTGGCGCTGAACCTGTCAATCAGGAGAACCAGCGGTCCGTCGTATTCTGTTCCTGAATCGTTGTCGGAATAAACAGCAGGAATGTTTCTGTAGTCAGTAACCTGCAGAACCGGACCTTCATCTATAAAATATCCGGCTATTTCCACAGACTCGTTCAGAAGTCCCCCAGGATTTCCACGGAGATCCACAATGAGTCCCCTGATTTTTTCACCGGCAAGCTGTTTTATGAGCTTCTTCATGTCACCGGCTGAACTTTTATTTCCGCTGCTGTCCTGATAAAAAGAAGGCAGATGAATGTATCCTATTTTAACAGCGTCCTTTCCTGAACCTATGGTTTTTACACAGGCTTTTGCCTCGCTGTCCCTCAGCTGAATTTCCTCACGTGTTATTGTAACAGTAAGGCATTCAGGTTTGTCTGATTCTGCAGAGTCGCGCATTATGGTAAGGTGAACAGGAGTGTTCTTTTTCCCTCGGATGAGTTTTACAGCATCCCTCAGATCCATGTCTATAATGTCTGTCCACTCCTTTCCGTCCTGGGAAACTGCAGTAATCCTGTCATTGGGCATAAGTCTTTCCGGTCCCTGAATCTTGTCGGAAGCTCCGCCCGGAATAAGGGATTCTATGGTTACGAAGCCGTCATCGGATCTCAGCCTTGCTCCGATTCCTTCCAGCTTCAGTTCCATGGAAATTTTAAAGTCCTCGTTTTCTTCAGCAGTATGGTAGCTGGAGTGAGGATCCAGGGCAAGAGTCCATGAGTTCATATATCTGGCAAGAATATCTGTTTTTGTGATCTCGTTTATCTGCTTTTCAGCATGTCTGTATTTCCTGCGGAGCTTTTCCTTTGCACTGTCTGTGGTTTCTCCTGCAGCAGTGTAGTTCATGAGCTGAAGTTTGATGTTTTTTCTCCAGCGGTCCTTCATTTCTTTTTTGTCCGCTGCGTAGTCTTCACTTTCCCGGTCTGTGTTGATGGTTTCATCTGTGTTGAAATCAAATCTGCCGCTGATCAGTTCATCAGCCAGCTTCATCATTTCATCAAACCTTTTTTTATAGCAGTCGAAGATGTCATATATGAGGCTGTAGTCCTCTTTCATGGCCATATCATCCAGCTGTTTTGAGTATTTCTGATATTTCTCTATGTCTGATTTATAAAAGTAGTATTTCCCGTAATCCAGTGTCAGCAGATAATTGTTCAGAGTCCGTTCGGATATTTCATCGTCAAAGTATCTGTATTTTGCATGAAGGTACAGATATGTGGTCTGAAGGCCGATGATGTCTTTTTCCTTAATTCCTTCGGTTTTCCCGAAACAGGAAAAAAGGACAGCAAGCGCCAGAACAGGTATGAATTTTACTTTCATCGAAGAATTTCTCCGTTTATTGATATACTGTACAGTTTATATGAATTTGCAATAACGTCAATTACAGTTTTTTTATTTTGAGGATTTTTTATTGACATTGTCTTTATTCTCTGCCTGTTGAACATATAAGCTGTTTTTAAGAGGAACAACATGATTTCAGATAAAAGCCTTGATGAACTTGCAGGTCTCCTGGAAAAAAAGGAGATTTCTTCTGCAGAACTTACTGAACAGTATCTTGACCGGACTGAGAAGCTCAATCCGTCCATAAATGCCTTTATTTCCGTAAACAGGGAATCTGCCATGAAGGCTGCCCGTGAATCCGATGAAAGAAGAGCCTGCGGACAGCCCCTTTCTCCCTGGGACGGAATTCCTGTTGCACTGAAGGACAACATCTGCGTAAAGAATTTTCCTGTAACCTGTGCTTCAAAGATACTGGAAAACTATACTGCCCCCTATGATTCAGGAGCATGGGAAAGACTGGCTGCAAAGGGTTTTATAATGACCGGAAAGACCAATATGGACGAGTTCGCCATGGGCTCCACATCTGAAAGTTCATATTTCGGTCCAGTAAAAAATCCCTATGACCTTTCACGTGTCCCCGGAGGAAGCTCCGGCGGATCTGCTGCTGCTGTTGCAGCCGGAATGGTTCCTGCCGCCCTCGGCTCTGATACAGGTGGTTCCATCCGTCAGCCTGCCTCTTTCTGCGGTGTTACAGGAGTCAAGCCTACCTACGGACGTGTTTCCAGATACGGTCTGGTGGCCTTTGCATCCTCTCTGGACCAGATCGGAAGTTTCGGGCGCACTGTCCGTGATTCTGCAGTTGTTCTTGATGCAGTCTGCGGTCTGGACAGGAGGGACAGCACTTCCATAGACAGACCTCTGGATATTCTATCTGCAGACAGTGATGTAAAGGGGCTTCGCATAGGTATTCCTGATGAGTATTTCCAGGGCATAAATCCCGGGGTGTCCTCCGTCATAATGGAAAAGGTATCTGCACTGGAAAAGAAAGGGGCACTTGTAAAAAAGGTTTCTCTTAAATATACGGAATATGCCATTCCTGTATACTATCTCATTGCAACAGCAGAGGCATCATCCAACCTTGCCAGATTTGACGGTGTCCGCTATGGTTTCCGTTCAGGAGAAGCAGAGAATCTTGAATCCCTCTATGTTCTCTCCAGAAGTCAGGGGTTCGGACGGGAAGTAAAGAGAAGAATCATGCTCGGAACCTTTGCCTTAAGCTCCGGATATTATGATGCATATTATCTTAAGGCTCTTAAGGGACGTCAGCTTCTTATAAATGACTTTAAACGGGTTTTTGAAGATACGGATGTTATCATCAGCCCGGTTGCCACCTCTGTTGCTCCGCATCTGGGGGCAATGACAGATGATCCTCTGGAAATGTACATGTCCGATATTCTTACAATTTCTGCAAATCTGGCAGGGATTCCCGGAATTTCCGTTCCCGGAGGAATGGCTGACGGAATGCCTGTGGGAGTGCAGATCATGGCAAATCATTTCATGGAAAGGGATCTTTTCCGTGCTGCTCTGGCTGTTGAGGAAAACAGTGATATCAGCAGGCCTCAGATCTGACCTTATGGATTTTCATAAAATTCTTATGCATCTGAAAATAAAAAAAACAGCCTGTGTAATGACGGCTGTTTTTTTTCTGTGCATTATTTCCGGATGCAGAACATGGGAATATGTTCCTGCTGACAGGATCTTTTATATGGACAGTGCCGGAAACATCAGTGAAGATTTTTCCGGTCAGGATAAGGAACATCAGACAGCCTTCCGGTTTCGCGGAGCAAGATATTTATGCAGAATTTCAGGCAGCTCTCCGGAAGGAAATATAAACAACAGGGCAGTGGATATGGTCCTGGCAGGTGACTGTATTCCCGCTGCCAGACTTTTCAGGGAGCTGGAAGGAACCTGTGCAGAGGCTGCCGCAGCAAACAATCTGGCTGTGCTGGCTGAACTGTTCGGGACTGAAGGGGATCCTGCTGTCCTGTACAGTTCAGCCTGCAGGCTGGATCCTTGCTGCAGGCTGTTCCGCAAAAACCGGGATCTTATGCTCAGAAGCAGACAGAACTTCCGGCAGTGACAGTGCCGGAACCTGAGGTCCCGGCCTGTACTGTTTCATGCTGTGATTATTCTGCTGGCATCCTGCAGTTTAAGTTTTTCAACGGCATTTTCTCTCATTTTGTACTTGAGTATCTTGCCTGCAGCGTTCATGGGAAATTCCTTAACAAAATCGATGTATCTGGGCGTCTTGTGTTTTGCCATATGGTTTTTCACAAAGTCCTTCATCTCTTCTTCTGTGGCTGTTTCTCCTTCTTTGAGAATGATGCAGGCCATAATTTCTTCACCGTACTGGCTGTCCGGAACTCCTATAACCTGAACATCCTGAACCTTTGGATTGGTGTACAGAAATTCCTCTATTTCCTTGGGGTAGATGTTTTCTCCTCCACGGATGATCATATCCTTGATGCGTCCTGTTATTTTGAAGTATCCGTCCGGGAGTCTTTTTGCAAGGTCTCCTGTATGGAGCCATCCGTCCTTGTCTATGACGGCTGCCGTTGCTTCAGGCATCTTGTAGTAGCCCTTCATGACATTGTATCCGCGGGCAAGGAATTCTCCGTCTGTATTGTCCGGAAGATCCTTTCCTGTTTCAGGGTCCACTATTCTGCATTCTACGCCGAACATTGCCTTTCCTACTGTATTTACACGTTTTTCCAGGGAATCATCTGTACTGCTCATGGTGCATCCAGGAGAGGCTTCTGTCTGTCCGTATGTAATGCAGATTTCCTTCATGTTCATTTTTGAAACAACATCTTCCATTACCTTTACAGGACAGGGACTGCCTGCCATGATTCCTGTACGCATATGGGAGAAATCAGTCTTTTCAAAATCAGCATGTCCAAGCATGGCAATGAACATTGTAGGCACACCGTGGAAAGCCGTAATTTTTTTCTGGTTTATGCAGGCCAGACTGGTTTTCGGTGAAAAGGCAAAAATCGGTGATATGGAAGCTCCGTGAGTCATGCAGGCAGTCATGGCCAGAACCATGCCGAAGCAGTGGAACATGGGAACCTGTATCATCATTCTGTCGGCAGTGGACAGATCAAGACAGTCTCCTATGGCCTTTCCGTTGTTTATAACGTTGTAGTGGGTGAGCATTACTCCTTTCGGGAAACCTGTGGTTCCGGAAGTGTACTGCATGTTGCACACATCATTTTTACTGATCTGTTTCTGACGTCGGTATACTTCGGAAAGCGGAGTTCCTTCTCCCTTTGCCAGAGCATCCTTCCAGCTGAAGCATCCGGGCTGACTGCTTTCAATGGTGATTATGTTCTTAAGCACAGGAAGCCGTCTGCTGTTGAGTTCTCCGGGGCGGCAGGAATTAAGCTCAGGACAGAGTGTCTGCATAATTTCAATATAGTTGCTGTCCTTGCAGCTGTCCACCATGACCAGTGTTCCTGTGTCGGACTGACGGAGCAGGTATTCTGTTTCGTGGATTTTGTAGGCAGTATTTACGCTTACAAGAACTGCGCCTATTTTTGTTGCAGCCCAGAATGTGATGTACCATTCAGGTCTGTTTGTAGCCCATATGGCAACATGATCTCCCTGTTTTACGCCCATGGAGATAAGGGAACGGGCAAAGCTGTCCACATCATCCCTGAACTCTGAATAAGTTCTGGTGTAGTCTGTTTCTGTAAATGAAAAGGCACACTGGTTCGGATGAGCCTCGCACATTTTATCCAGGACTTCCGGAAAGGTGAAATCGATAAGCGTTTCCTTAGGCCATATGAATGTTCCCTGACCGTTTTTGCTGAAACAGCGCTTTCCTTCTTCTTTTCTGTGAAGCAGCGGAGCCATGTAGTTTGCATACTGTGGAAAGACGATTCCTCCGTCCTGAAGAGCCGGTGTCCATCTCTTGACCCATTCCAGAGAAATGTATCCGTCGTAGTTTATTTCCTCTTCAAGGCAGGCAATCATCTGTGGAAGAGGCATGTCTCCCTCTCCCATCAGCCTGTACACAATCTTTCCGTTTTCTCTGGCAGAGTCCTTTATATGAACATGCTTTATTCTGTTTCCCAGATTCTGTACGGTCTGATGAGGTGTTTCATTGAAAAATCTGTACGGATGATGAAAATCCCACAGTGCACCTACATTCGGGCTGTCTGCCATATCCAGCAGTTTTGCAAGACGGGAAGTGTCTGCATAGACACCGTTTGTCTCTGCAAGAAGCGTTACTCCGTACTGCCCTGCTGTTTCCGCCAGCTTCCTGATGACTCCTGCCACATAGGCATCATCAACTTCATCTCCTTCCGGATCTGGTTCTTTGTCTGCAAGAATCCTGATGTACGGTGTTTTCAGCTTTGCTGCAAGTTTTATGTATTCAGTGATTTCGGAGATGTTTTCTTTTTCCCTGTCTTTGAATTTAAGGCAGCAGCCTGATGAAAGGCAGGGAATGGAAATGTTCAGTCTGCTGAGTGTTTCAAGCGTCTTTCCGATCTGGCTGTCAAGAAAAGGATGGGCCTTGACTGCATATATGTTTTCTCCCAGACCCCGGATTTCAATTCCGTCAAAGCCCAGGTCTTTTGCCATTGTGTAGATGTCTGTCCAGCTGTAATTGGGACATCCCAGTGTTGAAAAAGCCAGTTTCATGGTTTCATTCCCCTGTTTAGTTTATCAGTGTACTCCTGTCATGATAAAGCTGTTTTGTCACCATATTTTTTTCTTCTCGAGTTCCAGATATGACAGGTATTTGTTTTCTGCGTTTTCTGCTGCCTGTTTGAAAAGGATCTCTGCATTCTCAGGGAATGTCCTTTCCAGGGAAGAATATCTAACTTCGCTCCGCAGGAAAGTGATGAAATCCAGTTCCGGTTTCCCTGAATCCAGAGTAAATGGATGCTCCCTGTTCAGAGGGTTGTATCTGTACAGGAACCAGTAGCCTGCCTTTACAGCCTGTTTCATTTCTTCCTGGGCGCCTTTCATCCCTCCTTTTATTCCATGTGAAGTGCAGGGACAGTAGGCTATGACAACAGATGGTCCAGGATAGGCCTCTGCCTCCAGCAGTGCCTTTATGAGCTGGGCAGGATCCGCTCCCATGGCCACCTGGGCAGTATAAACATTCCCGTAGGTCATGCACAGGGCCCCCAGATCTTTTTTCCGGCTTTTCTTTCCGGAGGACTGGAACTGAACCGCTGCTCCAAGAGGTGTGGCCTTTGATGACTGGCCTCCTGTGTTGGAATACATTTCAGTGTCTACAACCAGAATGTTTACATCTTCACCCTGGGCCAGAACATGATCCAGCCCTCCGTAGCCGATATCATAGGCCCAGCCGTCGCCTCCGTACATCCATATGCTTTTTCTGGCCAGCTGATCCTTTCTTCGGAGAACGGCATCTGCAAGTTCTCCTGCGGCGCCTGTGAGCCGGGCCTCTGCCAGAGCTGCAGAAAGTTTTCTGCCTGCTGCCCTGGAGCCGTCATAGTCGCTGAAAGCAGAGAGCCATTCCTGTGCTGCAGAAGCTGCCTCTGAGTCAGGATCCAGAAGGGGCAGCAGGCTTTCCACCTTTGCCTTTACTGCGGCTCTGGCCTGACCGGAGGCCAGGGCCATGCCCAGACTGAACTCTGCATTGTTTTCGAACAGTGAGTTGGACCAGGCAGGGCCGTATCCTTCTTTGTTTACTGTATATGGGATGCTGGGCATGGCAGAGGCCCATGCCTGTGAACAGCCTGTTCCGTTTGCCCAGTATATTCTGTCTCCGAAAAGCTGGGTCATTAGTTTTGCATAGGGAGTTTCACCGCAGCCGGCACAGGCTCCGGAGAATTCCAGAAGAGGCTGCCTGAACTGGCTGCCCTTGACTGTGGAAACAGGGAAAATCTTTTTATCGTCTATGGAAAGACCGTATTCCCAGCATTCACCGGAATATCCGGCCTGGTCTGCAGAAACCATTTTTATGGCTTTGACGGCTGCTGGACAGACTTCTGCACATACTCCGCAGGAGGTACAGTCCCTGGAACTGAACTGAAGGGAGAAGTTCAGACCAGCAGCAAGTCTTCCCTTTGCCGGAACGGTTTTAAAGCCTTCCGGAGCTGCATCCTTTTCTTCAGGAGTAAGCAGAAGAGGGCGGATTACTCCATGGGCACATGTAAGTGAGCACAGGTTGCACTGTGTACATGCTTCCGGATTCCATTCAGGCACTGAGGATGCAATGCCTCTTTTCTCCCAGGCTGATGTGCCCAGCGGCATGGTCCCGTCTTCATAGCCTGTAAAGGATGATACAGGCAGTTCATCCCCCTTCTGTGCATTCATGGGTATAAGGATATTTTTTATGAAAGCAGGCATGGATTTCACCGGAGCAGGGGCATCATCAGGCAGATCAGCCCATTCTTCAGGAACTTTTACCTGAACGGCACTGTTGATTCCTGCATCCACTGCAGCCATGTTTCTGTTTATTACATCGTCTCCCTTTTTGCCGTAGGTTTTTCTGACTGCAGCCTTCATGTAGACCACAGCTTCATCCACTGGAATGATTTTTGCAACACCGAAGAATGCAGCCTGAAGCACCATGTTTACATGGCCCCCGAGACCAAGTTTTTTCCCGATGGCAGCTGCATCTATGATGTACAGTTTAATATGATTCCTGGCAAGGGTACGTTTTACTTCTGCAGGCAGATGGTTCTCCAGTTCTGTTTCATCCCAGCTGCAGTTCAGCAGAAATGTTCCTCCTTCCCTGATTTCCGAAACAATGTCGTAGGTGTAAAGATAGGACTGGTTGTGGCATGCAGTGAAATCAGCCAGCTTTACGAGACTTGTTCCCCGTATAGGCTTTTTCCCGAAACGGAGATGGGATCTGGTAAGACCGAAGGATTTTTTTGTATCATATTCAAAGTATGCCTGGGTGAACATGTCTGTATGTTCGCTGATAATTTTTATGCTGTTCTTGTTTGCTCCAACTGTTCCGTCGGAACCAAGACCCCAGAATTTGCATGAAACAGTTCCTTCCGGCTCCGCAGTAAATGACGGGCCTGCGGGAAGAGAATGGAATGTCACATCATCTGTAATGCCTATGGTAAATCCGTTTATCGGATGTTCCGAAGCCAGACTGTCATAGACAGCTTTTATATGAGCCGGTTCAACATCTTTGGAAGCCAGACCGTACCGGCCTCCTGTGATTACAGGAGCATCCTTCTTCCCGGCAAAGGCGGCACATATATCCATGTACAGAGGTTCTCCTGCGGCTCCGTGTTCCTTGCACCTGTCCAGCACTGCAATTTTTTTTACAGACGGTGGAAGAGCTCTGAGTAAATGTTCAGCGGAGAACGGACGGAAGAGATGAACCTGCAGGTAGCCGTTTCTGCCGCCGCGTGCGTTCAGGTATTCCATTGTATCCCGGACTGTCCCGCTGACACTTCCCATGGCAATGATTATATTTTCCGCATCGGATGGGCCGTAGTAGTTGAACAGATGATAGTCCTCTCCTGTGAGTGCATTGATTTTCTGCATATAGTTTTCTACTATGCCGGGGACTGCATCATAGAATCTGTTGTTGGCCTCACGGATCTGAAAATAGACATCCGGATTCTGAACAGTGCATCTCAGTGTAGGATGATCCGGGTTCAGGGCTCTGTCTCTGAATCTTTCCAGAGCTTCCCTGTCCAGAAGGGAGGCCAGGGTTTCGTAGTCAAATACCTTTATCTTCTGTATTTCATGGGAAGTACGGAAGCCGTCAAAAAAATGCATGCACGGCACGCCTGAACTTATGGCTGACAGATGGGCAATTCCTGCAAGATCCATGACTTCCTGAACGCTTCCTGAGGACAGCATGGTCCAGCCTGTACTCCGGCAGTTCATAACATCGCTGTGATCACCGAAAATGGACATGGCATGTGTTCCAACTGTTCTGGAAGCCACATGAAGAACTGCCGGCTGTCTGGTTCCGGAAAGCCGGAGAAGGGCCGGAATCATCAGCATAAGCCCCTGGGAGGAAGTGAAGGATGTGCCGAGAGCTCCTGCCTCCATGGCTCCGTGTATGGCACCTATAGCTCCTGCCTCGGACTGCATTTCAATGAGACGGACCTTCTGTCCGAAAATGTTCTTTCTTCCGGAAGCAGACCATTCGTCGGTTTTTTCCGCCATGGGAGATGAGGGTGTGATTGGATAGATTGCTGCAACTTCTGTAAAGGCATAGGCAACATGGGCAGCTGCTTCGTTGCCGTCCATAGGCGCGGTTTTTCTTGTATCTGTCATTATAGTTCCCTGAATGTCATGAAATGAAAGATTCTGAGACATTTTATTGTATATTTTTTCAGAAAGCTTTCCCGTGTCAATTGTATAAATTAAAAACAGAAACTGAAGTCAGTCCTTCATTTCCGAAATGAATTTTCTGTACTGGCTTTCCGGATCAGTCACCACTTCGATGATGTCGCTTCTGCAGATGATGATTCTGCAGCCCATGTATTCCCTTGGAAATTCCTGGAGTCCTTTTCCTTTCAGTTCCCCGGTCCAGCGTCTGTACTGCCGGATTCCTGTTATAATGTATCTGGGATGCATTCCGTTTCTGGTCATTTCAAGGATCATGGTTTCGATTTCTGATGTTACTGTCATATTTCCCTCCGGTTTCCTTTCATGTTAAGACAGGATGAAACTTTTATCTTCTGTCCATCGTTTTTTCTTTAATAAATACTGTTTTATGATAAACTTCTTTCATATTTAATAAACAAAAAACAGTACTCGTTCATTTTATGAATTGACAAAGAAAAGGCTGATTAAAACAGTAATTTCCGGAAATATAATTTCTGCAACCTTACTCCCGAACCAGTTTTCGGAAAAAATGAGAGGAAGTTATTTTATGAACAACAGTATCATGACCGGCGTTCAATTCATGGTAATAGGTATGGGTTCAGTACTTTTGTTTTTAGCATTCCTCGTGCTGATCACAAATGTAATGCACGCATGCATGTCAAGGCTTGACAGATTGTTCCCTGAAAAGAAGACAGAAGCTCCTTCAGCACAGGGTGAAAATCTGGATCAGATTGCAGCAGCAGTGGCTTCTGCATTTGTATTAAAGAAATAAGAGGTTTACAGATGTCAAAAAAGAAAATCAATGTAATGATAACAGCCTTCCGTGACGGATTTCAGTCTGTTTACGGAGCAAGAGTCTTTTCAAAGGATTATATGCCGGCTGTTGAAGCCACAAGAGCAGCAGGAATAACACATTTTGAAGCAGGCGGCGGTGCAAGCTTCCAGTCTCTCTATTTTTACTGCAACGAGGACGCCTTTGCTGCAATGGATAAATTCAGAGAAGTGGCAGGTCCTGATGCAAATCTTCAGACACTGGCAAGAGGCGTCAATGTTGTAGGCCTTGACTCCCAGCCAAGGGACATCATCAAACTTCATGCCGATCTTTTCAAAAAACACGGCATGACAACCATCAGAAACTTTGATGCTCTCAACGATGTAAACAATCTGGTATATTCAGGACAGTGCATCCATGATGCAGGTCTTAAGCACGAAGTTGTAATAACCATGATGAGTCTTCCTCCTGACACTCCTGGAGCAGACAAGGCCCATACTCCTGAATTCTATGTGGACAGACTTAAAGCAGTTCTTGCTGCAGGAATTCCTTTTGATTCACTGGCATTCAAGGATGCATCCGGTACTTCCACTCCTGCAGTGATATACGAAACAGTTAAACAGTGCAGAGCCATTCTTCCTCCTGAAATCTCCATCCGTTTCCATTCTCATGATACAGCTGGTACATGTATTGCCCAGTACACAGCAGCTCTTAACGGAGGAGCTGATGCTCTTGACCTTTCCATGGCTCCTGTTTCCGGCGGAACATGCCAGAGCGATGTCATCTCCATGTGGCATGCTCTCAGAGGAACAGATTTTGATCTGGGAATCGATATGGACAAAATGCGCGAAGCAGAAGAAGTTCTCAAGGACTGTATGAAGGACTACTTCCTGCCTCCGGAATCAAAGGCAGTTGAGCCTTCCATTCCTTTCTGTCCTCTTCCAGGAGGTGCTCTTACAGCCAATACACAGATGCTCCGTGACAACAAACTTATGGACAGATATCCGGAAATCATCAGAAACATGCGTGAAGTTGTAAAGAGAGGAGGTTTCGGCACATCCGTAACTCCTGTTTCCCAGTTCTATTTTCAGCAGGCTTTCAACAACACAATCCACGGCCAGTGGAAGAAGATTGCAGAAGGCTACGGAAAGATGGTTCTGGGCTATTTCGGAAAGACTCCTGTAGAAGCTGATCCTGAAATAGTAAAGATTGCCTCAGAACAGCTTGGTCTTGAACCAACATCAGAGCTTGTTGTTGACATTAACGACAGAAACCCGAAGAAGGGCGTGGCTCCTGCAAAGAAAATGCTTGAAGATGCAGGTCTTCCTGTTACAGATGAAAATATTTTCATTGCAGCAACATGTCAGGACAAGGGAATCATGTTCCTTAAAGGCGAAGCCAGAACCGGTGTCCGCAAGAACGCTCCTGAAAAGAAGGAGCTTAAAGGAGACAGATTTACTGTTACCCTGAACGGAAAGCCTTTTGTTGTAGAATTCAACGGCGGAAAGGTTCAGGTCAACGGATCTTCCTATGAATTTGATGTAAAGGAAGGAGGGGAAGCCTCCTCTGCTCCTGCTGCAGATTCCGGTGCAGGTGTGTCTGTAAAGGCTCCTCTTCCCGGAGTAGTTCTCCGTATTCCTGCAAAGGAAGGAGCTAAGGTTGCTGCAGGTGAAACCATCATTGTCCTTGAAGCCATGAAGATGGAAACAGAGATAAAGGCTCCTGCTGCAGGTACTGTTAAAAAGATAGCAGTAACTCAGGGAACTCAGGTTAGCGAAGGCCAGCTCCTTGCCGAGCTTGCATAACAGGAGGAAATAATGGATATTCTGAACGCTTTGACAGATCTGTGGCATTCGACAGGTCTGTTCAATATGTCATGGCAGAATGCACTTATGATTGTTATTTCAATTGTGCTTCTGTATCTTGGAATTGTGAAGCAGTATGAACCTCTGCTTCTCATTCCAATCGGTTTCGGAGGTCTGCTTGCCAATATTCCGGTCATAGACATGTCTCAGGTACAGGAGATTGAAGTAAGCGGTTTTGTAAACGGGACACAGGATACCATAAGCTATATTGTATATCATTCCACCAAGTTCCTTGGAACCATATACAGTTTCGGTGTGGCCAGCGGCCTTTTCCCTCTTCTGATTTTTATGGGAATCGGAGCAATGACAGATTTCGGACCGCTGATTGCAAATCCGAAGACAGCTCTTCTGGGAGGAGGTGCACAGTTCGGTATTTTTACAACTCTGCTTGGTGCTCTTGCTCTGTCTAATGCTTTTCCTGATACTCTTAATTATTCCATAAAGGCCGCTTCTGCCATAGGCATAATAGGAGGAGCTGACGGTCCTACTGCAATTTATGTATCTTCGAAACTGGCTCCGGAACTTATGGGTGCCATTGCCGTAGCAGCCTATTCCTACATGGCTCTGGTTCCCATTATCCAGCCGCCTATTATGAGACTGCTTACAACAAAAGCAGAAAGAAAAATTGTTATGACACAGCTCCGTCCTGTAAGCAAAAGAGAAAAGATAATATTCCCTCTGGTTGTTCTCATTCTCTGTGCCCTGCTTCTGCCGGATGCAACCCCTCTTATCGGTGCAATGATGTTCGGAAATCTGGCAAAGGAAAGCGGTGTCATGAACAGACTTTCTGATACAATGCAGAATTCTCTTATCAACATCGTTACTATTCTGCTGGGACTTTCCGTAGGTTCCAAGCTGGCTGCTGAAAGATTCCTCAGACCTGAAACTCTGGGTATTCTGGCCCTTGGTCTGGCAGCCTTTGCAGTGGGAACAGCAGGCGGTATCTGCATTGCAAAGATTATGAATCTTGTCTCAAAGCACAAGATTAATCCTCTTATAGGAGCAGCCGGTGTTTCTGCTGTCCCCATGGCAGCCCGTGTTGCAAACAAGGTCGGCCAGGAAGAAAATCCTTCCAACTTCCTTCTTATGCATGCAATGGGGCCAAATGTTTCCGGTGTTATCGGATCTGCTGTTGCAGCAGGTATTCTGATTTCACTGTGCAGAGGATT
>JAZRYV010000190.1:0-5644 GCA_045600925.1 Spirochaetota bacterium | reverse complement strand
CACTTAGAATATAGTCATAAACATTTTCCCTGACCTTTATTTTTCCTGAATTGAAGTCTGTTCTGAACAGAAAAAATCCGCTTTCATTTTCCACCAGAATGAACCCTGTACATCCAAAGAGACCTGCCCGGACTATACGGCCTTCTGCCTCCTCAGGCAGAAGAATTTCAATCTCATTGAAATAATCCGCTGAGTAGCAGGCATAGATTTTTTCAGAATCTTTCTGTTTAAGATAAAAGCCCTCATCCAGAGGAATAATCTCTTCGTCAGGAATACTGTCTTCATCAGGAAATGATTCATGTTCCGGAGAATGTTCTTCATCCTGGACTGCTGAATCACTGTTTCTTTCCTGCAGCTGATCTTCAGATTCAGGAGCAGATAACTGTTCTTTTTCCTGAGCAGGCTTCTGATCCATGCAGGGAACAGTTTTATCTGTATCATCAGATTTCTCTCCGGCAGACTGGTCTGTCTGATTCATTTCATTATCTTCAGCGACGTCTGTTTCTGCAGATGGAATTGAATGGACTTCGGATGCAGAAAGAGTTCCGGCAAAGCACAGTGCTGTCATGCATACAGCTGTGCTAAAAAAGATTTTTAAAAGATGATTCATAAATTGCATTTCCAAGCCTGTTCTGATGCTGAATAATTTCATCAAGAATCTCCGGAGTTGTCAGAGGATTTATTGTAATTGTACGGAGAACAACCAGATTCTGGGAGCAGTATTTGGGCGAATCATACATGGTTCTTGAAACAAAGCTTTCGTCCTCTTCCCTGATAGCCTTGTGGAGTTCAATGTTCAGTTCATTGAGATTTTCATTTATCCTCACAAGCTCTTTTATTTCCTTCTGACATTCTTCTTCTGGGACAGAACTTATCCTTTTCATAAGACCTCTGATCCTCTGCTGAACAGATTCCGGAGCAAATCTGTATGTAAAAATAAAAAGTTCCGGTGTACTCATGGCTTCAAAATTTATATGTTCTTCAACAAGACTACGGAGTTTTTCCGTTATTTCAAAGGCATGAGCAAAAAGAACCTTGAACCCTTCCATTCCAAGAACCTGAAATGTTGTCCATGGTTTCAGAGCTGCAAATGGTCTTGTTCCTTCCACATTGAACCGGCCAAGGTCAACAGAGTCAGGCCGGATAATGTACTGTGCAGTGTGCATAATATGGTTCAGATCTTTTCTGTTCCTGAACATCACCACTCCCATGGCAACCGGACAGTACATGAGCTTATGGGCATCTATTGAAACAGAATCAGCCAGTTCAATGCCTGAAAGAATTTTTCTGTAGCTGTCCACAAGGATAACTCCTCCACCCCAGGCTGCATCAACATGGAAAAAGATTCCGTATTTGGATGTAATTCGGCGGATTTCAGGAAATTCATCCACATTCCCTGTTTCAGTGGTGCCCCCTATCCCGACTACAGCTATTATTTTTGTTCTGTCATCAGGATGCTGTTCATTATGAATCCTGATTTCTTCACATTTCTGTTCCAGAATCACGGTATCCATTTTGTTCATAGAATTAACAGGGATCTTTATAACATTGCTGTCTCCGATGCCCAGAATTCTGGAAACCTTGTCAAGGGAATAATGGCCTCTTTTGGAAACCATGATCACTGCTCTTGTATATCCGTAGTGTCTGTAGGCCTCATAAAGACCTGCCTTCCTTATGCCCGGGAAATCTCCGTCAGCAGGGAAAGCCTTGTTTCTTGCAACGAGAAGAGCTGTCAGATTGGCAAGCGTTCCGTCAAGGGTAATGGTTCCCAGGGCAATCTGTCTGTTCTGAATATTTGCCTTATAAAATCTGGGATTTTTATTGAAAACGAGTCTGTGCATCCAGGCAACAAATTCTCTTTCAAGGAATGTGGAGGCCTTTGCTGATTCAATCTTTACCTGATTCTGGTTCAGTGCTGCAATTATCATTTCAAGAAGAATCATAAAGTATGGGACAGCACTGGTCATGTGACCTATGTAATATGGATTCCCTACTTTTACCGAATGGGCAATTACTCTTGTTTTTATATTCTGAAGAACATCCTTTAAAAGATGAGGTTCTTTTGGTATATCAATATTGGAAAAAAGAAGGGCAAGGTCATTCAGGGAGATGGAACTGTGAATTCCTCCCTTATCCTGGAAAAAATTATGAATCAGATCAAGGAGCTCCGTTCCGAATTCAATGAATTTATCAGCAGAGTCAGGCATAATGAAGAGTTTGGTAAGATGTTCTATCTCTTCATCCAGTTTCTCACATTTCTGCATTGCCATTGGTTACCTTCCCGGGCAGATTTATTCAGTGGCAACATTTGTATATGTATATTTGTTTTTGCAAGCCATTTTTGTCTAAAAAGGAATGGACAAATGATCTGTTCATATCTCCTGTGATTATGAAAAAGACATCTGCAGAACAGGGGGAATGATTTGAAGATTGAACTGGCCGGCAATTCAGGTTTCTGTTTCGGAGTAAAAAATGCTGTAATGCGGGTGGTTGATGAGATCAATCAGTCTGGTGAACAGATTCTGGTCTACGGCCCTCTGATTCATAATCCTCAGACAGTGGAAATTCTGGAAAAACGCGGACTTAAGACCATCACAGATCTTGATGATATTGACGGGAAACAGGTTGCAGTCAGGACTCACGGAATTCCGATAGAAGAAACAAGAATCATAAAGGCCCGTTCCTCAAGAATGATCAATCTTACCTGTCCAAGAGTGGCAAGGGTTCAGGCTATTATAAAAAAATATTCTGCATCAGGATGTCATACCATAATTCTGGGAGATGCGGAACACGCTGAAGTTGTAGGTCTTAAAAGCTTTGCCTCTTCAGGGGTATCTGTTATTGCATCTACGGAAGAAACAGAAAAGATTCCGGCTGCAGAGAAGTATCTTCTTGTTTCCCAGACAACTATGAACAGGGAACTTTTTGAAAATATTGTTTCAATTCTTTCTGCTAAATTTAAAAATCTTACAGTTGTTGATACTATCTGTGATTCCACTGGAAACCGTCAGGCTGATGTGCTTGAAGGCATAAAAAAAGGCATTGATACACTTATTGTTGCTGGAGGGAAAAATTCTGCCAATACAACCCGTCTTGCAGACATAGGACGTGAACACGGCATAAAAACATTTCATATTGAAACAGAAAAAGATCTGTCTTTTGATCTGCTGAAGGATTCAAAATATGTTCTTGTTACAGCAGGGGCTTCCACTCCCGGATGGATCATCAACAATATTCTGGAAAAACTTTATTATATAAAATATAAAAAAGGAAACAGATTCTTCAAGGGCATTAAAATGCTTATGGAATTTCTGGTCAGAACCAGCAGCCTTTCCGCAGTCTTTGCTTTTTTTACATCTCTTTTCCTTCAGAAAACCGCAGGAGCAGAAGAAGATTTTTATCTGCCTGTTATTTCAATGCTGTACATTTTTTCCATGTACACAACAAACAATTATTTTGACAGAAAATTCCTCAGCGACAGCAATTCCAGGAAGTACCGGATCTATGAAAAATACGGAAAACTGCTGACTGTTCTTTCAATATGTTTTCTAACAGCTTCTTTTTATCTGATACGAAACTATTCCCCGCTGGCTGTTTTTCTGCTGGTATGTTCATCGTTGTGTGGTTTTCTCTATTTTACACTTCCTGTAAAGAAAATGGTAAATGCCCTGAATTCCAGATTTATAAAAAAATTCTACAGTTCTAAAATTATTACAAGTCTTGGCTGGCTTACCGTTGCTGTCTTTGTTCCTTCACTCCAGTTTAAGCCTGATGCTTCTGTTGTTGTCTTTATATCCCTTCTGCTTCTCAGCATCATTACAGTACGCCATCTCCTCATTGGGACAGTTGCCTATCAGGGAGACTTTATTTTCGGACGGCTCAGCCTTCCTATATGGCTTGGCGTTAAAGGAACGAAGATTCTTTGTGATGTTCTTACAGCCATGGTTCTTGTTTCCTGCAGTGTATCAGTTTTTCTCACAGGAAACTGCAGAATGCTTCTTCTTCTGATTCCTGAAATATATTACCTGATTCTGCTTCACAAGGCTTTGAGTGTTGAGTATCCAATTTCACTGACGTATGAAATTCTTACGGATCTGAACTTTGTAATAGCCATACTATGTTTTACAGGGGCCATGTAAAATACCTTGACTTTCTGTTATGCAGGTATTTAAAAGCTTACATGATAAATTCTGAAACAAAACTTTACTGCCTGTTTGGAAATCCTGTTTCCGGATCTCTTTCCCCTGCACTGCAAAACAGTGCCTTTGCTTCAGAGGGAATTAATGCAGTTTATATGGCCTTTAAAATTAACAGCATTATTGAAGGTGTTAAGGCCATGAGGGAACTTAATATATCCGGAGCCAGCGTTACTGTCCCTTTTAAGCAGGAAGTCATGAAGTATATTGATGAAACAGATCCTCTTGCAGAAGATATCGGTGCTGTTAATACACTTTTAAACGATAACGGAACAGTAAAGGGATTCAATACTGACGGTTACGGTGCAGTAAAGGCTCTGATGAAGGCCGGCATGGAAATCAGCGGAGCTTCTTTTCTGATTCTGGGAAACGGAGGTGCAGCCAGAGCTGTTTCCTTTGCCCTGCTGAGTCAGGGCGGGAAGGTTCAGATTGCAGGAAGAAATCCCTTAAAAGCAGGAATTCTTGCCGGGGATCTGTCCGTAAAGTATTCCGGCGTAGCTTCATCATCCCTTGAAGAACTGAATCAGTCAAACTGCAGAAAATTTGACTGTGTTATTAATGCAACTACGGCAGGCATGTTCCCTGCTGCTGATTCAGAACCTGTTTCTGCAGACATTCTTTCCTCCGGACAGATGGTTTTTGACATTGTATATAAACCAGATGAAACACTATTTCTTAAACACGCCGGGATGAAAGGATGCCGGGTTCTGAAAGGCTTTGAAATGCTTCTTCATCAGGGAACAGCACAGTTTGAAATATGGACAGGAAGGCCTGCGCCTGAAAAAATCATGCGTGATGCAGCAGAAAAATTTCTGGTGAAATAATGGATAAAAACAGCATAATTCTGCCTGAATATCTTAACAGATACGTCAATAATGAAAATACCGGCAGGTATATAAACTATGATCCACTGGGAGTTTCAAAACTTCTCAGAGCACTTGGGAATCCACAGGATACTTTCAGCTCAGTTCATGTTGCAGGAACAAACGGAAAGGGATCAACCTGCTTTTTTATCGAAAAAATTTTCCGTGATGCAGGATATAAAACAGGACTGTTCGTTTCTCCTCACCTGAACTCCATCTGTGAAAGAATAAGACTGAACGGTGAACTGATCAGCGAAAAAGATTTTGCATTTTATGCTGATGCTGCAGACAGAAAAGCGAAGGAACTTACTGAGATTACACCTACTTTCTTTGACATGACCACAGCTGCTGCTTTCCTTTATTTTAAGGCAGAAAAAACGGATGTAGCAGTTGTTGAAACAGGCCTGGGAGGAAGAAAGGATTCCACAAATATTCTGAAACCACTTTGTTCTGTAATCACATCCATATCTTATGATCACATGGCTGTTCTTGGAAACACTCTGGAAAAGATTGCGGGAGAAAAAGCAGGCATTATCAAACAGAATACACCTGCTGTTACCTATAATACTGATCCGAAAACGGTTT
>JAZRYV010000189.1:0-6379 GCA_045600925.1 Spirochaetota bacterium | reverse complement strand
CGGTGTGCCGTCTGCCTGGGGGCAGCCGTCTGGCAGTCATTAATGACTGAGAGGACAGCACCGGAGAGTGCAGAGACGTATGGGCCATACGTCTCTGCCGGACTTGCAGCTTCCACTTATTAATCTGCCGGCCTGCAAAGTTTCTGACAGATACCGTCCTGTCCTGAAGGAACAGAAACGGTACATAAGGAATACGTTTCTGAGGGCTTAAAATTTAAAAATTTTTGGAATTTTTTTCTGTTTTTTTGAAAAAAATGCAGTTTTTGACGGGATTAAGCTCATAATAACAGTACTGCAGTGTAGACCGAATCTTTGGAACAGACATTTGCTCTGCAGATTTTTGATTAAATCAGCATTTCCATAACATTTTCTGCTATAAGATAAAAGAGTGAAAATAATCTTGACTTTTAAAATCAGCTATTTTTTTATAACAGACAAAAAAATGCTGATTAATTGAACCTGACACTGTAAATCAGGTCACAGGCAACGCCACAGGCTCCGGATATATTATCGTTATGCAAATTTTCGGTTAATTCAGCTTTTTACAGTCCGCATATAAAATTCAATAAAATCAGCTTCGGAAGGAACTATGCTTCAGGCAAACAATGTAACTCTGGCTTACGGAGAAAAAGTCCTGTTCAGGGATGCCACTATCAGATTTCAGCCCGGAAACTGCTACGGCCTTATAGGTGCGAACGGAGCAGGAAAATCCACTTTTCTTAAAATTCTTGCATCAGAAATCGAACCGAATGAAGGGGAAATTATTACAGACCCCGGAGAACGTATTGCCATGCTCCGTCAGGATCAGGCAGCCTATGATGATTTTCCTGTGCTTCAGACCGTAATCATGGGACACAGAAAACTGTATGATGTTCTTCACGAAAGAGAAATACTTTATGAAAAAGAGGACTTCTCCGAGGAGGACGGAATGCGGGCCTCGGAGCTGGAGGAAGCTCTGGCAGAAATGAACGGATATGATGCAGAGACTGATGCTGCCACACTGCTTTCCGGTCTGGGCGTAAAGGAAGAATTTCATGAACAGAAGATGGGAAATCTTGAAGCAGGAGACAGAGTAAAAGTTCTGCTGGCTCAGGCCCTTTTCGGTGATCCTGACATAATTCTTCTGGATGAACCCACAAACCATCTGGATCTGGAATCAGTAAACTGGCTGGAAGAGTTCATCATAAACTCAAAGAATACCATTATTGTTGTAAGCCATGACCGGCACTTTCTTAATACTGTGTGCACTCATGTGGCAGATATAGACTACGGCAGAATTCAGATCTATACAGGAAACTATGCCTTCTGGCTGGAAGCAAGCGAACTTGCTCTGAAACAGAAACGTGATGAAAACCGTAAAATTGAAGAGAAGAGAAAAGAACTTCAGCAGTTCATTGAACGGTTCAGCTCAAATGCATCCAAGGCAAAACAGGCCACATCCCGTAAAAAACTTCTGGAAAAACTGTCACTTCAGGAAATTCAGCCTTCAACAAGGCGTTATCCTTTCATTGAATTCCGTCCTGAAAGGGAAAGCGGAAAATCAATTCTGGAAATTAAGGATCTTTGCTACAGCGAAGGGGATCAGGAACTGATTAAGGATTTCAGTCTGGTTGCGGCTAAAAACGACAAAATTGTATTTCTGTCATACAGCCGTCTGATTCAGACTGCTCTGTTCAGAATACTGTCCGGAGAAATTTCTCAGACATCAGGATCATTTGCATGGGGTGAAACCATCACCCATTCCTATCTGCCAATGGAAACAGACACATTTAAAGGAGAAATGAATATTCTGCAGTGGATCCGTCAGTTTACTGAAAACCCGGATGAAGCCTTTGCAAGAGGATTTCTTGGAAGGATGCTTTTCTCCGGGGATGATGTTTTTAAAAAGCTTAATGTCCTTTCCGGAGGGGAAAAGGTCAGATGTCTCATTTCCAGAACAATGCTTTCCGGTGCAAATGCACTGATTATGGATGACCCGACTAACCATCTGGATCTGGAAACAATTACATCCCTCAACAATGCTCTGGTAAAGTATCCGGAAGTGCTGCTGTTTACTTCCCATGACCGGGAATTCATCAGCACAATTGCAAACCGAGTGGTTGAATTTACTCCTTCCGGTATTATTGACAGAAGAATGAGTTTTGATGATTATCTGGCAAACGAAGACGTTGCTGCTCTCAGAGATAAAATGTATCAGGGACACAGGAGTCTTGTTCTGTAAATGGCTCTTCTGAATCTTGACGGAGTAAGCATCGCCTTCGGCGGACCTGCCCTGCTGGATTCTGTAAATGTGCAGATTCATGAGGGAGAAAAAGTCTGTCTCATAGGAAGAAACGGTTCCGGAAAGACTACCATGATGAAACTTATTCACGGAGATCTTCTGCCTGATTCCGGCAGGATTATCCGGGAAAAGAATCTTGTGACAGCAGTAATGACACAGGAGATTCCGGATGCGGAAGGAACCATAAGGGAAATAATATCGGACGGTAAATATCAGCCGGATGTAATCCTTTCTCTGCTGGAACTCAGCCCTGACCTGAACTACAGGCATCTCTCCGCAGGCATGAAAAGAAGAGTCATGCTTGGACGGGCTCTTGCCTGTGATCCTGATATTCTGATGCTGGATGAACCAACCAATCATCTGGACATGAATTCCATTCAGTGGCTGGAAGATTTCCTTTCCAGATACACAAAAACCGTTATTTTCGTCACCCACGACAGAATGTTTCTGCAGAAGACAGCCACCCGGATTCTGGAACTTGATCGTGGACAGATCTTTGACTGGAAATGTGACTACCGAACATATCTTGAACGTAAAGATGCCCTCCTGGAAGCAGAAGAAATAAGAAATGCAAAGTTCGACAAAAAACTGAGTCAGGAGGAAGCCTGGCTCAGACAGGGCGTAAAGGCAAGGCGTACAAGAAATGAAGGCAGGGTAAGAGCCCTGCTTGAAATGAGAAAGGAACGTGCCGGACGGAGGGAAACAGAAAAAAACGTTTCCATGAAACTTCATACAGCAGAACGTTCCGGAAAAATTGTTGCAGAAACCAGTGATATCACATTTTCCTATACAGACGGCACTCCGGTTGTAAAAAATCTTACCACAGTCATTCAGCGTGGAGACAAGGTCGGCATAATGGGGCCAAACGGCTGCGGCAAAACAACCCTTATAAAACTTCTGCTTGAAGAACTTAAACCACAGAAAGGAACTGTTAAAACAGGAACAGGCCTTAAACCCATATATTTTGATCAGCTGAAGGAAAAGCTGAACGATGAACTGTCCGTAAGAGACAATCTGACCGAAGCCGGGGAATTTGTGGAATTCAACGGAAAAAGACAGCATGTGACCGGTTATCTCCGGACTTTTCTTTTTTCTTCTGAAAGAATCATGGTAAAGGCAGGATCACTTTCCGGCGGAGAAAAGAACAGGCTTATGCTGGCAAAACTTTTCACAAAGGAAGCAAATCTTCTGATTCTGGACGAACCAACCAACGATCTGGATCTTGAAACCATTGAAATGCTGGAAGATATTCTTGTGGAATATTCAGGGACACTTATTCTGGTAAGCCACGACAGGGAATTTCTTGACAATGTGGTCACCAGTACTCTGGTCTTTGAAGGCAGCGGAACAGTAAAAGAATATCCAGGCGGATATGAAGACTGGCTCCTTTTAAGAAAAGCTCCGGAACCGGTGGAAAATAAAACTGAAAAGAAACAGAACAGCCGTAAACCGGAACGTGTTCATGAGGAAAAGAAAAAACTTAGTTTTAAGGAAAAAAAGGAGCTGGAAGAGCTGCCAGGAACTATTGACAAAAAGGAAAGCCGCAGGGAAGAGCTGACAGCTCTGCTGGCAGATCCTGAACTTTACAGGGACAGAGCAGACAGCGTAGCCGTAATAAAGGAGGAATTCAGCCGCCTTGAACAGGAGATACCGGCTCTCTATGCCAGGTGGGAGGAACTTGACTCCAGAAAAGATTCCTGACTCAGCACTGCTTCAGGCTCTTCTGAAAGAGCCTGGCTTTTGCCTTAAACGGATTTCAGTGTTTTCCTGATTTATCTCCGGATCTGCCCCTTTTCTTAACTTTCATTTCATTGGCTTTCTGTATCATGGCCGGTTTAAGGCCGTCTCTGTTCCGTTTGAAATTCTTAAGAATAACCTCTGCGTCTGAAAAACCTGCTGTCAGGAAAGAGTAGCAGTCCAGTATATGCACATCACGGATTCTTCCTGCTGGAACCTTTGTTTCATTGTTTATCATTTTCAGCAGTTTTTTCGCAGTAAGTCCGTCCTTTTTCCCCAGGGAGACAAAAAGTCTGGTGGTCCCCTTTCTGTCCGGTGAGAAGTCCTCCTTTATTTCCCTGTATCTGGAACTGTCAAGTTCATCATCAAAGGCTGTTTTTATAACAGCGGCAATTACATCAGCAGGATCATGTTCCTCCATAAGACGGAGAGCATCCGGCAGATATGCAGCATGAGAACGGTCCCGGATTACGCTTTCCAGATTTTCCATAAGACGTTTTTTCTTTACTCCAACGATATCTGAAACCGCAGGCAGTTTTTCCTTCCGGATAACGGTTTTTGCTGCTTTCTGAATGGCCGTCAGCCTTCTTATCTCGGAACGTGTGACAAAAGTGACTGCTATGCCCTTTCTGCCAGCACGTCCTGTTCTTCCGATTCTGTGAACATAGTCATCCGGATTCTGAGGAAGAGTGTAGTTTATTACATGGGATATGTTTTCCACATCTATTCCCCTTGATGCAACATCACTTGCCACAAGGATATCAATCCTGTGCTTTTTGAACTTGTCAAGAGTACGTTCACGCTGAGCCTGGGAGAAATCACCGTGTATGCCGTCTGCATTATATCCCCTGTCAATCAGCCGTCCCACCAGCTCATCCACTGCAGTTTTTGTTCTGCAGAAGATCATGCCGTAGAAATCATCCTCCATGTCAATTATGCGGCACAGAGCCTCGAATCTGTCTCCTTCGTTAACCTCAAAACAGATCTGATCCGTAAGATCCGCTGTCAGCTGAAGACTCTTTGTCGAAATCAGCTGAAAGTCCTTCATGTACTTTTTTGCAATAGTCTGAATGCTCTGAGGCATGGTTGCGGAAAAGAGCAGAGTCTGTCTGTTTTCAGGGCAGCGGCTGATGATTGAATCCACCTCTTCAATGAATCCCATGCGGAGCATTTCATCTGCCTCATCTATGACCAGTGTCTGAAGATTTTCCAGGGAAAGTGTTTTTCTGTCAAGATGATCAATTATCCGTCCGGGAGTTCCGGCGATAATATCAGCACCGTTTTCAAGTTTTTTGATCTGATCGGCATAGGACTGGCCTCCGTAAACAGGAAAGACTGAAATTTTCTTTTTCCCGCGGTAGGAATTCAGCTCTTCGGAAATCTGAACTGCCAGTTCCCTTGTCGGAGTTATAACAAGAACCCTCGGAAGTTTTTCATGTCCCTCCATCCGGTCTATTATCGGGATTCCAAAAGCACCGGTCTTGCCTGTACCTGTCTGAGCCTGACCGGCAATATCTCCTCTTCCTGCAAGGAGCACAGGTATAATTTTCTTCTGAATTTCCGTAGGCTCCTCAAAACCCTTTTTTGCAAGCTCCCTGAGAATAGCGTCAGAAAGACCAAGCTCTTTAAAACCTTCAAGCTGCATAATCACCTTCCATTTTATGCCATAAATTTACAGACAGGCAAAAATACAAGAAGAAAAGAGAAGGCAGGGTATTCTCAGGCAAAACGGCAGAGAAAGCATCAGAAGAACTTTTTAAAACTGTTTGACTTATTAAAGCCCTTTAATATCCTGTAATATACTGTTTCGGAAATACCGGAACCAGCATAAGGAGGAAAGATGACAGACAACAACTGCAAAAGGAAACGTCTCAGAGACATAAAATTTCTGCTGTACAGCTATCAGGTTTATAAATGCCTGATTTTCTATCCTCTGCTTGGGCTTTCAACACTCATGCTTCTTCTTACTGCTCTTCCCTGCATTATTTTCTTCGGTGAAAAGAAAGCACAGATTTTCGGAAGGCTTTGGGCAAAATTCAACAGCATTACTACTCCAATGCTCGTTTCAGTCTCCGGAACTGAAAATATAGACCCGAAACAGTCCTATGTTATTACAGCAAACCACAAAAGCCAGTACGATATTTTTGCAGTCTACGGGAACCTGCCTGCTGATTTCAGGTGGGTTATGAAAATGGAGCTGAGAAAAGTTCCAGTTATGGGATATATAGCAGACAGAGGAGGACACATAAGCATTGACAGATCAGATTCAGCCAAAGCCATTGCAACTCTGGAAGCTGCAAAAAAGAAAATAAAAGACGGAACATGTGTTTTTTTCTTTCCGGAAGGAACAAGAGGACCTGA
>JAZRYV010000188.1:0-3058 GCA_045600925.1 Spirochaetota bacterium | reverse complement strand
TTTCGGAAATTCAGAAATCATTGAGGCACATGACCTGCTCCCTGGTTCAATAATGATGCTGCTGAAACCTGCACCGGGAAGTCCTGAGTATGATCTGGATGCGTTTCCTGTTGGTTTTTTCCCAAGAAGAGCTGCGTATTTCAGGTTCGTTATGAATGTCTCCGGCGTTCCTTTTTTTATAAGATATTTTTTCTGAGCAGGTGTTCCTTCATCGTCGAAAGGAAAGCTGAATGGGGAGCCGGCCAGCAGAGGATCCTCGTAAACTGAAAGATCTCCGGCAAACAGTTTCTGTCCCATAGTTTCATTGAAAGGTGATATTTTTTTGTACAGTGCCTTTCCTGACAGACCGGAAAGAAGTATTCCCGCAAGAGAGGCAAAAGCCCTGGGTGTGAATATTACCGGGATTCTGCCGGGGCTTGGTTTTGCTTCCTTCATGCTCAGCGTCAGGTGCCTGATTATTCTGTCTGCAAGATGTTCCGGTTCACATGGGGAAGCTGCGGACAGGCTGTCCCATACATCCAGTTTTGATCCATACGGAGTGATGAGTGTGGCTGACGCTGATATATAATAATAAGAACTCCTGTATGAGGAGGAAAATCCAGCTGTATTTATGAGAGCTGTGGTTCCTGTGGAACATCCGCTGCCGGCGGAGATGACAGCATCAGGAAAAGTTCCTGTGATTTTTTCTGAAATGGTTTTAAGTTTTTCTGACTCTTCCTTTCTGTTCCAGTTCAGTATTTTTTCGTCATAAAAATCTCCGGTGAAAACAGCAGGTCCGGGAAGATCATAGTCTTCGGCATCTCCATATGGAATGAATTTTTCTGCCCGTTCCGCTGCGGCACTGATCCCGTCATCATCATTTGTAAAAGAAAAACCTGTACGTCCGTCCTTATTTATCCGTATGCCTGTTCCGCCTGACTGGTTTTCGTCTGCGGAATGAATCCTTCCTTTTTCAAATGAGACAGATGAGGAGGCAGTATCAGTGCGATAGACATCAGCCCATCTGCAGCCTGAAGGAATCATCTTTTTAAGATCATCTGCTGTTATCATTTTCCGCCTCCGGTAAGAACGCCGTCTATCAGTATATGAGGTCCTCCGAAAGAAACAGGAAGCGGGCTCTGGCCTGATTTTCCGCATCCTCCCAGACCTCCGAACATCTTTTTGTCGTTTCCTATCATTCGGATATTTTTCAGTGTGGTGAAAACATTTCCAGAAAGCTGTATCTCCCTGTACATCTTCCCTTTCCTGCCGTTTTTTATTTCGTATCCGTATCCTGCAGTGAATGTAAATCTTTCCAGATTGGTCTGACCTCCGATCATGGATACTGCATAGATTCCGTCCTGAACTGAATCAAAAAGTTCCTCTGTGGAATGAGATCCGTTTTCAATATAAGTATTTGTCATCCGGACAATTGGTTTATGTCCTGTGCTGATGGCTCTTCCGTTTCCTGAAGGTTCTTCTCCCATTTTTGCTGAGGTTTCTCTGGAATGGAGCCTTCCGGAAAGAATTCCAGAATTTATAAGGGCTGTTTTCTTCGGCAGAATACCTTCATCATCAAAAGGAAGAAAGCCAGGCAGCCCTTGAATTGTTCCGTCGTCCAGTACATTAAGTTCTTCAGGACCGAACTTACGGCCAGTCTGCATTATTTTCTGAAGGCCGGGATTTTCATGAATGAAATCTGCTTCTGAAAGGTGGCCGAAGGCTTCGTGGATAAAAACTCCGGCAAGCCTTTGGTCTGCAATTACACTGCATACTTTTCCCGGAGCAGATTCTGCGGAAAGCATGTCTGTGGCTGTTTTAAGAACATCTTCAGCTTCTGTCTCCTTGTTCAGCACTGTTTCAAAACCGGCTCTTGCTGCTGATGAGTCTCCGTATGGAATGATCAGGCTTCCGTCTCTGGCAATGGCAGTAAGTGAGATTCCGCACCAGGACCTGTCCCAGGACAGTGCGGATCCGTCTGAATTTACATATATGTATATTGATTCGCTGTCAGAATATACTGCCCTGGTGGACTGTATTTTTTCAGAATTTCCAAGAATGTTATTGTATCTGCTGATGAGGCTGAATTTTTCATCCAGTGAAACAGAGGATGGGCGCCTTATGCATGGTGTGGTATAATGTCCTGTAACAGGAGAAGTATGAACAACCGATACCTTTTTTTCAGGTTCCAGAGCCGATGCTGTATCCAGTGCCTGTCTGCATCGCTGTTCCAGATCATCTGTTTTTGTGAAGGAAACAAATCCCCAGGCTCCGTTTTTAAGAACACGGACAGATCCACCTGTGGAATCTCCTGATGTCATTGAATCAGTTTCTTTTCCGGAAAGGCTTATTCCTGTTCCTGTTCCGGAAGAAATTCTTATTTCTGCAAATTCACAGGGCAGGCTGCTCAGGGCCTGCCTGGCTTTAAAAATCAGCTCTTCTCCTGTATATTTCATGGAAACCTCCTGTTAAAGGATCATATGTTTTCTGTAAGGAGTCAAGCAGGAATTTTAAGAAAAGACTTGCAGTTCCTGACAGAATAAGAAATATATTCTGCAGAATTTTTTTTACAGCACAGATATTTGAAGCGGAGGAAAAATATGTATCTTGCAAGTATTATAGGTTTTGTGGCAGGTATTTTCAGCGGCATGATCGGAATAGGAGGAGGTGTCATAATGGTCCCTGCCATGGTGATGATTCTGGGCTATTCCCAGCATATGGCACAGGGTACAGCCCTTGCCACAATGATGTTTCCGGTTGGAATTCTTGCTGTCATTCAGTATTATAAAGCAGGATACGTTTCTTTCCCAACAGTAGGCCTGCTGGCAGTCGGTTTTGTTATTGGCGGTTTTGTCGGAGGAAAAATTGCAGTAAATATAGATGCCATGCTGATTAAAAAGATCTTCGGTTTTGTCCTGCTGTTTTTTGCAGTAAAGATGATTTTTGGAAAATAGAATCTTCTTTCAGTCCTGTTCAGAATATTCCAGAGTGAATGTTTTAATTACTGCAGGCCTGTTTCTGCTGTTTTTTATTTAATAATGATTTTTTCTTATTTTTTTCTAATATGATGATGCTTTTT
>JAZRYV010000187.1:0-1387 GCA_045600925.1 Spirochaetota bacterium | reverse complement strand
TGCCGGACCGTCTGGTTCTTATTCCGGGCGGCAGAATCTGCTTTGCAGAAGTGAAAGCACAGGGCAGACACCCGCGAAAGCTTCAGAGCATAAGACATGAGATGCTGAAACGTCTGGGTTTCAGGGTTTTTGTTATTGATTCAGAGGAAAAAATACAGGAGGTGCTTGATGCAGTACAAAGCACATGATTATCAGAGCTATGCAGCAGAGTTTATAAAGACTCATCCTGTAAGCACACTCCTTCTTTCCTGCGGTCTCGGAAAAACAGTAATCACACTTTCTGCGGTAAATGATCTGCTGTTTGACAGCTTTGAGCTTTCAAGGATTCTTGTCATAGCACCTCTAAGGGTGGCAAGGGATGTGTGGAAACAGGAAACACAGAAATGGAATCATTTAACGGATCTCATCGTTTCGGTTGCAGTGGGTTCTGAAGATGAAAGGGTGAGGGCGCTTAAAGCCAAAGCCGACATTTATGTCATCAACAGGGAGAATCTTCAGTGGCTTGTTCAAAATTCAGGACTGAATCTGTCTTTTGACGGAATCGTTGTCGATGAGCTTTCATCTTTTAAGAACCACCGGACAAAAAGATTCAGAGCATTAATGACTTTGAGAACAAAGGCAAAAAGGGTGATAGGACTTACCGGTACTCCGTCATCAAACGGACTTATGGATTTATGGGCTGAATACAGGGTTCTTGATTTAGGTCAGAGACTCGGAAGGTATATAGGTTCATACAGACAGAAGTATTTTCAGCCTGACAAAAGAAACGGAATGCAGATTTTTTCCTATAAACCGCTTCCAGGTGCAGAGGAGCAGATATACAGGGCAATAGGCGACATTACGATTTCCATGCAGTCAGCAGATTACCTGAAGATGCCTGAAAAGGTGGAAAGTGAGGTAACGGTTTATATGTCTGAAGCCGAAAGGGAAAGATATGACAGCTTAAAAGATGACCTTGTACTGAATCTGAAAGGTCAGGAAATCACTGCATCAAATGCAGGAGTGCTTTCTTTGAAACTGATCCAGATGGCAAACGGAGCAATCTATTCCGATGATAATGAAACAGTTGTGATTCACGACAGAAAGCTTGATGCCCTTGAAGACATAATTGAACAGTCAAACGGACAGCCTGTGCTTGTGGCTTACTGGTTTAAACACGATAGGCAGAGAATCATTCAGAGGCTGAAATCCCTGAATACCGATTTCAGGGAACTGGACAGTTCTGAAAGTTTCCGGTTATGGAATGACGGACAGGTACAGACAGGACTTATTCATCCTGCATCAGCAGGTCACGGACTTAATCTGCAAAGCGGAGGCTCTCATATTGTCTGGTTCGGACTTACATGGAGCCTTGAACTGTATCAGCAGACTAATGCAAGGCTGTACA
>JAZRYV010000186.1:0-14278 GCA_045600925.1 Spirochaetota bacterium | reverse complement strand
CCGCCAAGATCACCTTTTTTATAGGGCCTTTCCACAAGCTCAAGCATTTCCCCTACAACACCCTGAAGGGATTTAAGCTCAGGAGACATGACAGGGGAAACCACCTTAACCTTTGCACCTGCATCCAGAAGGTCCATTGCCTTTCTGAGTCCCACATCTCCGCCTCCAATGACTGTAACAAGACGGTTCTCTATATTTACCATTGCAGGATATAATGTCACTTTGCCAGTTCCTCCGGTTTTTCAAAATCTTCGCCCTTTGCAGCAAGTTCAGCCTTCATATCCGGTGTAAGTCCGATCTCCTCATCGGAAAGATAGCACTGAGGATCAGGGGCCCACGGATCTCCGTAGGTCCGGAAAGCTCTTACTCTCATGGCACCGGTACACATGGCTCTGTACTGACACATACGGCAGCGGCCCTTTATGTACTGGGCCTTGTGCTTGAGGCCTCTCATAATACTGTCTGATTCATCTGTCCAGATAACACCGAATTCCCGGTCTCTGACATTTCCAAGGCTGTGGTCCTGCCAGAACTGGTCAGGATGAACATTGCCGAAAAAGTCAATGTTTCCTATGCCAACACCTGTGCTGTTTGCACCGCCGCCGTTCCATTCCAGCAGTTTCCGGACTTCCTCTGCCCTGACAGGATCCTTCTCCCTCATTTTAAGGTAGAGATAAACACCGTCAACATGATTGTCCACTGTCAGGATATTAATGTCCAGTCCTCTTTTAAAGAAATCATCCGTACGCCTTATAATGATGTCCATGGCATCCTTTGATTCAGAATACGTCAGATCATCATTGAACATTCCCTGACCGCGTCCTGAATAAACCAGATGATAGAAGCAAGCCCTGTTTATGCCTTCCTTTTCTATGAAATCAAAGATTCTTTCCAGATCCAGATAGTTTCGTTTCGTCAGTGTAAGACGGAGGCCTACACGCTGGTCTGCATTCCGGCAGTTTTCAAAACCGTCCATGGCTCTCTTAAAGGCACCAGGCACACCGCGGAAAACATCATTCACATCCTCCATGCCGTCCAGACTTATGCCAACATATACAACACCTGCATTCTTTATGTCTCTGGCCTTTCCTTTGTCGATCAGAGTCCCGTTGGTGGATATGACCGGACGGACACCTTTCTTTGCAGCATATTCGATAAGGTTCAGCAGGTCAGGCCTCATGAGAGGTTCTCCGCCGGAAAACAGAAGAGAAGGAATTCTGAAATCAGCCAGAGAATCTATGAGCATCTTTCCTTCTGCATTGGTCAGTTCACCGCTGTACTTTTTACTGTCGGAGTCGGAGTAGCAGTGAACGCATTTAAGGTTGCAGGTTCTTGTTGAACTCCATACCACTATCGGTTTTCTTTCCGAAGCTGACAACGGAGTCCGGTGAGGAGCATTGCCGTGGGAATCTGCATGTCCTTCTGTTCCGTACCTTAGACCGTCCCCTGTGGAACTTCCTGCACAGTATATTTTTCCGATATCAATCATAATTCTGTTCCTTCCATTTCTTAAATTCCGGGGAGAAATACATCACCCTCTGTTTTTTGAATTCCTTAAGGGAATTCAGAACCAGACGGTCCTTAAGACCGGATTTCCGGGAAAGACCGTTTATTATTGAAGCAAGTTCCTCTTCCGAACGTCCGTGAATCATGGCAAAAAGAGGATACTCCCATTTTCCCGGCCAGACTGTTCTTAAATAAAGATGAGTCACTGCCTCTTCCTGCTCAAAGGGGCTGATGACACTCTCGCTGCAGCCGTCAGGAAGTTTCCATGCAGTCATAGCATTGCTTCCGAAACCGGCCTTTCTGTGGCGAAGAACCCCTGCATACCGGCGGAGAATTCCCCGTTCCTCAAGGCCGGCTGCTGTCTCGATAAGAGTATCTTCATCCATGGAGGAACCTTCTGCAAGATCCCTGAAAGGCCTTTCCGTCAGAGGCATGTCCTTCTGCAGAAGGATGACAGCAGCCTTTTCCTCTTCCGTGAGAGACTCCGCCTTCATGGAAGCTGTTCCATGACCGGAACTGTTTCCTGTTCCTGCAGCAGAGCCGGAGCCCTTTCCTCCTATATTCAGACGGACTCCGATTTTTATAAGCTTCTCGTTCCTGAGAAGAAGGACTTCGTCAGCTCCGGCCTTTTCGCCTATAATACGGACAGACCGCTGCAGATCCTCCTCCGACTCTTCTGCGACAGTAAACCATACATTGTATTCATGGCTGCGGAGATAGTTATGACTTACTCCTGGATGGGAATTTATGACTTCCGCAGCCCTTTCCAGATTCCGGTCATCCACTTTAGCAGCCACAAGGGAGAGCCTGTATCCCAGTTTCTGTCCGCTGAATATTCCGGAAATATTCCGTATAATGCCTGACTCCTTAAGTTCCGCCACAGTGCGGATCACATCTGCCTCCGGAATCCGAAGTTCCTTTTCCAGAACCAGAAAAGGTCTCCGGACAAAAGGAAGGGGAGCCTGAACAGAATTCAGAATCTTTTCTTCCGTTTCTGTAAACTGAGAATTATTCATGGACCGGTTTATATACACAGTATGGTTCTTCGTCCAGCAATCCGCCGGATGCATAATATGCCCTGGCACGGCAGCCTCCGCATACGGCTCTGTATCCGCACTCTCCGCACTTGCCTTCAAGCAGATTAGGATTTCTCAGTTTAAGGAACAGATCAGATTCCTCCCAGATCTTTTTAAATGGAGTCTCCAGAACATTTCCTGCAGAAACAGGCAGGTATCCGCAGGGCTGAACTGTTCCTGTATTGGAAATGAAACAGACTCCGCTGCCTGCAAGACATCCTCTGGTCATGGCCGCCATTCCGTCCTTTTCCAGTGAAAGTTTACGGCCTTCGGCTGCTGCCTTCTGACGAATGACTCTGTAATAATGAGGAGCACAGGTTGCCTTGAATTCAAGAGGAGAAGTCTTTGCCTTATCATAGAACCAGCTGAGAACCTCCTCGTACTTTTCCGCAGAAATCATGTCTGTATCTGCAATCTCCACACCGCAGCCTACAGGAACCAGCATGAATATATGAAGAGCGTCTGCTCCGTTCTTTACGGCAAAATCCATTATATCCTGAATCTGATCCACATTCCGCCTGGTTATTGTGGTATTGAACTGATAGCTTACACCTGCACTCTTAAGACAGGCAGCTCCTCTAAGTGCAGCATCAAAGGATCCCTGAATGCCGCGGAAAGAGTCGTGAGTCTCTGCATCATGACCGTCAATGGATATGCTGACACGGCGTATGCCTGATTCCCTTATGGCAGCTGCAGTTTTATCGTCCACAAGTGTTCCGTTGGTGGCAAGTGCTGTCATAAATCCCTTTTCTTTTGCACTGGCGGAAATATCAAAGATATCCGGTCTGAACAGAGGCTCCCCTCCTGTAAGAATGAGTATGGGCTTTGAAACCAGGGCAATATCATCCATAACCGCTCTGACCTGTTCCAGAGAAAGTTCACCGCTGTAGTCAGTATTTTCAGCTTCTGCTCTGCAGTGTTTACAGAGCAGGTTGCATTTTTTTGTAAGTTCCCAGAAAATAAGTCTGGGTTTATCCGGCATTTTCATTATTCTGTAAACAGCTCCCTGATAAATTTTGTTTTACGCATTACTTCCTCGCTTCTTCCGGCTTCACAGGAAGCATGATGCTTTTTAAGATTCATAATAGGATTGTGAAGAGTCTTGGTCATGATCTGCATGGTCAGTTCCTCCACCGTCTCAAAGTCTTCCGGACTGAGATGTTTCAGTTTCTTTTTACGGTAGCGTTCAAGCTCAGTTGTGCGGATTTCGTCAAACTTGTTGTGAATGCTGGTGATGGCCGGAGTAACAGACATCTCGCTGCGCCATTCATAGAATTCCTTTACATTCTCGTCTATGTATTCTTCTGCAAGACGGGCTTCGTTGAGACGGTTCTTCTGTCCCTCATTGGCAATAACCTGAAGGCTGTCGATGTTGTACAGATGAACACCAGGAATCTCATCAACCCCCGGCTCCACATTTCGTGGCACTGCAATATCTATAAGAACAAGAGGCCTGTCTTTACGGAAACATGCAGCAGCCTGAAGCATTTCCTTCGTTATCATGTAATGGGGAGCAGTGACTGACGTAATGACAATATCCACATCCATGGCCACTTCCATAATCTCGTCCAGCAGAATGATCTTTGCATCCACATTCATCTCTTCTGCAATACGCTCGGCATTGTGCAGGGAACGGTTTGCAATTATAATCTCTCCCACACCGTACTTGGAAAGATATTTAAGAACCAGTTCTCCCATCTGCCCGGCTCCGATCAGAAGAGCCTTTTTTACGCCCAGATCCGGGCAGGCAGCCTTTGCCATATCTGCAGCAATAAAGGCAATGCTTACAGGATTATGGGAAATCTCAGTTTCACTGCGGACCTGTTTTGCAGCCCTGAATGCCTGATGAAAAAGCTTGTTCAGAACAGGACCTGCTGCTTTGTTGTAGACAGCCTGTGCAAAGGCATTTTTAAGCTGGCTGACAATCTCTGTCTCACCCAGAACCATGGAATCAAGAGATGATATAACGGACATAAGATGCCGGGCAGCATCCTTTGAATATTTAATATAGGCTATATCCAGAAATTCACAGGCCTTAAAGCCTGAAATTTCTTCATAGAGCTTTTTTACCTCTTCAACGGCCTTCTCCGGAGAAGCAGCGGCGATATATGTTTCCACGCGGTTGCATGTTGCAAGATAAACAGTTTCCCCGATATTTCTTTCCTTTATTTTAGCATAAAGCTCCGGAAGTCCGTCCGGATGAACGGCAAAACGTTCTCTTTTTTCAACCGGGGCACTTTTATGATTAAAACCTATAACAGCAACATCTGCTGGCACTCTGTCCATATGCTGATTTTTCCTCCGTTTTCTGTCTCAAAAAGGCAGACATGTGCATTTCTGCCATTTTACTGAATAAAAAATCAGTGTCCATAAATTAATCTGAAAATTCATCAATCTTTATAATACACTCATTTAGAGTTTTCAGGGTATCCGGTAATTTCTCTTATTTCCCTGTAAAGAGACTTCAGTCTTTTATACATTTTTAAATAGACTCTTTCATAAAGATCCCTGTAGATCTTAACATTTTCCGGAACCGGCAGGAACTCATCCCCTTTTGAAGTCATGGCTTTTACAGCACTGATAAAATCCGGATACAGTCCGAGACCGGCAGCACAGTCAATGGCGGCTCCCAGGGTGGAAGCCTCAAATGTTCCCGGTCTTGCAGCCGGAAGATTGAAAACATCCGCCATAATCTGCATGGAAAGGCTGCTCCGGGAGCCTCCGCCTGCCACAATAAGAGACTTCATTTTAACTCCGGACTTTCTTTCAATAAGCCGCCCACCTTCCAGCAGTGCATAGGCCAGGCCTTCCAGAAGGGCCCGGTAAATATGGGCTTTGGTGTGAACATCACCGAATCCTATTATTCCGCCCTTGGCTTCCGGACCAGGAAACTTTACCCCCGGAGTCCAGTATGGCTGCAGCATCAGTCCCATGGATCCCGGCGGCACCAGAGAAGCATCCGCCTCCAGCAGTTCCTCCGGAGAAATTCCCATGCTTTCCGAAAGTGTCTGTTCCTTAAAACCGAATTCCCGTTTGAACCAGCTGATCATCCAGTATCCCCTGTAGATCATATATTCCGTATTGTACATGCCAGGAACTGCAGCAGGATACGGCGGCAGAAGAGGAATCAGTTCCGTATATTTATCTGTAACAGATACTATAGTGGCAGTTGTTCCGCAGCTGATGCATCCCACGGAAGGATCCATGCAGCCTGCACCCAGAGCCTCGCAGGCCTTGTCTCCTCCTGCAGCAATCACAGGAAGACCGGCAGGGAGCCCTGTCTGGACTGCTGCAGATTCAGTCACATAACCAAGCACATCGCCCTGCCGGACAAGGTCACACAGCTTATTCCTTTCCACAGGAAACATCTTCCATTTAAAATCCCGGGGACAGGCCCATTCCTGTTTTTTATAGTCAAACGGGAAAAAGCCTTCAGTACATCCTGTGGAATCACGGAACTCTCCTGTAAGCCTGTATGTAATAAATCCTGAAAGCAGCAGAAACTTATATGTCTTTTCCCAGATCTCCGGCTGGTTCTGACGCAGCCAGTTGATTTCACTTTCCCTGATGGCATGACGGACAGTGTCCAGCCATCCTGCCCCCCGGAGCAGTGCAGACATAAAAGGTCCAGGCCATTTTTCCAGTCCTGCCTTTCTCTGGTCCGGCCAGACTATGGCCGGCCGCAGAGGCTTTCCGGATCTGTCCACATTTACATAGGTGGTTCTCTGAGGCGTAACTGCCATTCCCCGGACTGCTTCCCTGACAAAGGACAGGGAGGACATAAGTTTTCCTGTGGCAGTGCATATCATTTTCCAGAAATATTCAGGATCCTGCTCAGTCCATCCGGGTCTGGGAGAACCCCATGGTTCAATGGGAAGCTGGACAAAATCCACGATCCTGCCCTTAAGATCCACAGAAGATGCCCGTACAGACTGGGTTCCCATATCTACTGCAACAACACAGTCATCTGTTCTCTTTGCTGCTGCCATCAGAATTCATCCAGAGAAAAAGAACCCAGACGGACATGGTCTGTGCAGTCTCTGCCCAGAGGGGTAACAGTTATAAAGCCTTTTTCCAGCAGAGCTGCATCGCTGTCTTCGGTTTCAGGAAGTGAGGAAAGCTTTCCGTCCAGAATCAGAACCTTCCCTGCCGGAGCATCAGAAACAATATATTCATCACCGTAATTTCTTTTTGTAAGAGAGGCCCATCTGCATCCCCTTACCAGATCTTTTGTCACAGCCGGATAGTTTATGTTGAACAGAAAATTCCCTGCAGAGCAAGCCATGACCTTTTCTGCAAAACGGACCATGAAATCTGCAGCATCCTGAAGAGCCGGCAGAGTCATATCCCGGCTGTTCAGTGAAACAGCAAAGGCCGGCTTTCCAAGAAAAGATCCCATTCTGGCAGCACCAACCGTACCGGAAAAGAACACATCATCACCTATGTTTGGTCCAGCATTGATGCCGGAAACTATGCAGTCCACATCCGGTATCACACCGGCCTTGATTCCTGCATTCACACAGTCCGAAGGATATCCGGAAAGAATGAATCTTCCTTGTGAAACAGGCTTAAGCAGCATGGGGCTCCTGACGCTGAGAGCATTGGAACAGGCACTCCTTTCCCCGTCAGGAGCAATGACAAAGATCTCATGTCTGCAGGAAAAGGCCCTTTCCAGAGCAAGGATTCCGGCAGCACCGAAGCCGTCATCATTTGTTAGAAGAATCTTCATAAGCCAACCTGTATTATATTATAAAAAAATACTGAAATCCAAGAACAACAAGACTGGCAGCCACAGCCACTGTCATAAGTCCCATTCCTGCAAAGGAAAATATCAGGGCTGCTGCAAAACCTGCAGCACAGGCAGACAGACTGTCAGTCACAAAAAAAATCCCCGGGAGAACCATGGCCGACAGAACAGCAAAAGGCACATAAGCCAGAAGAGATCTGAGAAACCTGTTATGCACATCCCCCTTTATAAGGAAGAAAGGAACAGCCCGGATAAGATAGGTGGTCCCGGCCATAACAGCAACATAAAGATAAATATCATTCATTTTCTGCTTCCTCCTGAACAGGGAAAAGCAGTGCCCCGGCAACAGAGGCTGTCAGAGCAGCAATGATTATTCGGAAGCCGTAGGAAAGACCGTGAAAAAGCGGAATAAAGTACAGAGAGCAGGACACTGCAGCTGCAAGGAAAACCACCAGAAGAACAGAAATCTGCTTTTTTGCCGCAGGCATCACTATGGCAATAAACATGGCATAAAGGGCAATGCTGAGAGAGTCGGTTATCCATGCCGGAAAAATATCACCGGCAGCCGCACCTGTAAGAGTCCCGACAGTCCAGCCTGTGGCTGAAATAATGCCGATCCCTGCCATATAAGAGCCGGTGAGCCGGGCCTCTCTTCCGGCAGCCACAGCAAAGATCTCATCTGTCACAAAGAAGGCGGCTCCCATCCGGACAGACATGCCAGTATTCCTGCCGTACTTCTGGGAAAGGGCTGATGACATGAAAAAGTAACGCATATTGATGACCAGCTGGGTGAGAGCCATCTCCACAAAGCCGGCACCTGCAGCAATAATTCCGACACCTGCAAACTGCCCTGCAGATGTAAGATTTGTAAGAGAAATAAGCACAGCCTCGAAAACAGACAGTCCGGAGCTGACTGCAATAATTCCAAAGGAAAAGGAAACTGCCACATATCCTAAAAAAATAGGAATCCCGTCCTTTACTCCCTGAAGAAAATCACTTTTGAACATATATATACCGGAATGAAAAAGAAGTGTTGTTCTGCTTTCGACTGTTTATTCTGTCCGGATACAGTCAACTATAATTTATGAAGGATCCGCTGCATGTACTTCAGAAATTTCATTTGACATAATGGTCTGTAAAAAATGCTATATCATAAAATTTAAACCAGGGAATGAAAATGGAAGACGCAAACAGCCTGATTCAGATACGAATCAACAAGATCAGTCAGATCAGGGATGAAATGGGCATTAACCCCTATCCCTACAAATTTGATGTTACAGACTGGTCTCAGGATATCAAGGACAGCTATGATCCGGAACTTGATCCTCCCAGAACCGTAAGTGCTGCAGGACGTCTCATGGCCATCCGTGCCATGGGAAAGGCAACCTTCTGCACCATTCAGGACAAAAAAGGGAAAATACAGCTGTATGTTTCGGAAAAGAACATCGGGGCAGAAACCTATGCCATGTTTAAAATTCTGGATATCGGGGATATCATCGGAATAAAGGGACGTGTCCAGAAAACAAAGACAGGTGAAATAACTGTCTTTGGTGATTATCTGGAACTTCTCACAAAGAACATCAGACCTCTTCCCATTGTAAAGGAAAAGGACGGTGAAGTTTTTGACGGCTTTGCAGACAAGGAACTCCGCTACAGAAACCGTCATGTGGACCTTATAGTAAATCCGGAAGTTAAGGACACTTTCATAAAAAGAATCCTCATCATCCGTAAAATAAAACAGATTCTGGATTCAAAGGGCTTCTACGAAGTGGAAACACCAATACTCCAGCCGGTTTACGGAGGAGCTGCTGCAGCCCCCTTCACCACACATCACAATGCACTTGACATGAAGCTCTTCCTGAGAATCTCTCTTGAGCCGTATCTCAAGCGGCTCATTGTAGGCGGCATGGACAGAGTCTACGAAATCGGAAAATGTTTCAGGAACGAAGGCATCGACAGAACACATAATCCGGAATTCACACTCCTGGAACTGTATCAGTCCTACGCAGACTACGAAGACATGATGCGCATTACAGAAGAGATCTATGAAAAGACAGCCATGGAAGTAAACGGCACCACAAAGGTTAACTTCGGCGGACAGGAAATAGAGCTTAAGACTCCCTGGAAGCGAATGAAGATGACCGAAGGTTTAAAAGAAAGAGCAGGTATTGATGTGGAAGCCATGACAGATGCTGAACTGGAAGCAGCAGTAAAGGCAAACCATGGAGAACTGAAGGGAGACTTCAGCAGAGGGCTTGCCATTGCCGAGCTGTTTGAACTGCTGGTGGAACCTACGCTGATCCAGCCTACATTTGTTACACATCAGCCGGTAGAGACAACACCTCTGTGCAAGCCTGACTATGAAGATGAACGATATCTCCAGAGATTCGAGCTGTTCATAAACGGAGTTGAATTTGCCAATGCCTACAGCGAATCCAATGATCCGGTTTTCCAGAGAAACACACTCTATGAGCAGTCACTGAGGAGAGAGGTTGATGAAGAAGCTCCTCCAATGGATGAAAATTTTGTTCAGGCCATTGAAACAGGGATGCCCCCCACAGGAGGTCTGGGCATAGGAATCGACAGACTTGTCATTCTTCTTACAGAAGCCCCCTCCATCAGGGATGTGGTCTTCTTCCCCACAATGAAGCCTGAAGACAAATAGAGTATTTATAAAAGCCCGGCCTGCGCCGGGCTTTTCTGTACTGTGAAATTTTTTAAAAAGTCCTTATTACCGTTTTTTACAGCGGAACTGATGATCCTGCAGAAATCTGTACTGGACAATTTTTCACTTTTAAGCAAAATTGTCCAGTTGAAGTAAACAATTTTATTGACTTTCCGGGGAAGCATTTTACTGTACGCAAAGAGGTAAAACATGATCCACAGAGAACATTATATTGCACCTGTCAGGGATTTCTATGAATCGGATCTTATCAAAATCATCACAGGAATCCGCCGCTGCGGAAAATCAGTTATCCTTAAGGATATACTCAGGGAAATAAAAAAGAAAACAAAAAACATCATAGATCTGGATTTTGAAGATGCCGGTATTCTTATGGATATTCCGGACGGCAAGGCCCTGACAGACTATGTACAGAAAAAAAGAAAGCCGGGAAAATGCTTCGTATTTCTTGATGAAATACAGAGGATTCCTGACTGGGCATCTGCATGCAGAACTCTGAGACTTCATGACTGTTCTGTCTTCATAAGCGGATCCAATTCCAGTCTTCTTTCAGGTGAATTTTCCAAAGAACTGTCCGGAAGATATGTTTCTTTCAGAATCAGACCTTTTGTCTGGAAGGAACTTGCCGAGTATGCCTGTGAACTGAAAAAAGAAATTTCCGTAACAGACTATCTGGTATGGGGAGGTTTTCCGAAAAGGCTTGAATTCAGCAGCACTGAATCACAGAAGCTGTACCTTAATGACCTTAATGAAACAATCATCATAAATGATCTCATAAACAGATATCATATAAAAAAGGATATTCTGTTCCGGCAGATCGTAAATTATATTCTCATATCCAACTCAAGAATTGTATCTGCCAGATCCATATACAATTATATGAAAAGCAGCGGACTTGCATGCTCAGTTTCCACTGTGGCAAAATACATAGGATATCTTGAAGAAGCCTTTGCAGTGGAATCAGTAAAACTGTTTTCACAGAAAGCCAAAAGAGAACTGGCCTATTACCACAAACTGTATGATGCAGATGTTTCCCTTAATTCCATCCGCTGCATAAACGGAAGGTTTGATCTGACCCACAATCTGGAAAACATTGTGTACAATGAACTGGTTTATATGGGATACACTCTCCATGTCTGGAACGACGGCAGACAGGAAATAGATTTTGTGGCAGAAAAAGGCAGCAGACAGTACTTCATACAGGCTGCATATTCTGCTGCAGAAGACAAAGCCTATAACAGGGAAATGGGAGTCTTCAGGAATCTGAACAGTTCAGGGCAGAAAATTCTCATCACCAATGATGATCTGGACTATTCAACATCCACAGTAAGACACATAAGATTCAGGGATTTTCTGGAAATGACGGATCTTTAATCAGAAATCTGTACTGGACAATTTTTCACTTTTAAGCAAAATTGTCCAGTAAGAGGACAGGTTCCGGTACGGTATTTTTCTGTTTAACAGACCGTCCTGATTTACATTAAAAAAAATTTTTCTTCCAGCTGCGGCAGAAAATTTCATAACAGGAACATTCTGCAGAGCGGCTGCTTTTATTCTATAAAAGGATCTATGATTATGGGAGTTAAAGAGAAACTGCTGAAAATAAGAAAACCGGTTTTCACGGCAATTCTGATATGCATCGGCTTTTTCATATACACTACTTATCCGGACAGGCTCCTGACTCCTGAGCAGTGGGCTGATTCCATGGTTCAGGACGAATATATGCCGAATCAGGAGATAAAAGGCCCCTGTGACAGAACCCTTGCAGCAGAATGCGAAAACGGAATCTTTGCCGGATATATGGAACACGATGTTCTTGTCTGGAAAGGCATTCCCTTTGCAGTATATGCTTCCGGAGGCAGTGCTTTAAAACAGGCAGAAGCTCCTGCACCTTCGGACCGTATATATGAGGCACTGCATTCAGTTCCTCTGTCCGCAGACCAGTCTGAAGGATTACTTGCTCTGAACATATGGTCCGGTCACAGAAACAAGAGCAGAAAGAAACCTGTTCTTGTGTTCTTTAACGAATCCGGATCCGTTCACAGCGGAACTGCAGATCCTTCCTGCAGCGGATACAGACTGGTTCATTTCAATCCGGAAATAATTCTGGTTACTGCATCCTGCCGTCCTGGTCTGAAAAGAGCAGACAGTCCCTCATCCATGAACAGCACAGTTTCTGATCATATACTGGCTCTTAAATGGATTAAACAAAACATAAAGTCCTTCGGAGGAGATCCGGACAGCATCACCATTATGGGCAAAGAAAGGGATGTATCTCTGCTGTACATGCTGCCAGGAGCAGAAGAACTTTTTAAGAAAGCAGTTTCCATGAAGGGAGATGCAGGAGAATTAAGGGACCGTCTGCAGTCCTGCGTGAAGCAGAAAAATACAGATGCATCTCCCCTGCCAGTTTCGGAAAGAGCCCTGACTGCAGATTATAATGAAAACGAAGAGAAATCCTTCCGGTTCTTTTTCACTAAAAAGTCTGATGACACTGCAGGCGGAGAAACATTTCCTGCCACAGTCCGGTACTACCTGTTCGGAAACTTTGACGGTAAGAGAGCTCTTGGAACAGAGGAAGAAGTTCAGCTGAGCCGCGATTTCCAGAAAATGACAGTAAACTTCTGTCTTACAGGAAATCCGTCCATTAAAGGACATGAATGGCCGGAATATGACGGAAAGAACAGATATACAATGTTCATTGGGGACAGTATCCATGTGGAGAAAAATCCTCAGAAAAGAACTGCTGATTCAGCCCTTTAAATGTCCTGAACAGTGACAGCTTCCGTTATACCAGTGCACTCTCCACACCGTTCCCGTCTGCAGTGAAAAAGTCATGAATATGACTGCGGAACAGCAGAAAAAACTTTAAAGGATCCGCTGTCCTCTGCTTGCTGTATGAAAATGTCACTGAAGATCAGCAGGCATTTTTCAGTTAAAAAAAGGAGCCAGATCTATGGAAATCCATCCTGTTTCTTTTTCTTCTCCCAGAATATTTACATGAAAAAGATTTTTCCCTGGAAGAACAACCATCTGAAAAACAGTGAATTCATTTTCAGCACCGCCTTTGAAATAATCAGTACTGATTATTTTCTTCATAGTATTTTCATCAATATGTCCTTTCTCTGCCTTTGAAAGCTTCAGCAGATTGCTGTACCGTGAAAAGGAAAACATGGACTGAGCATCGGACACAGCAGGAAGTTTCCATTCCGGACTGCGGTAGGCATTTGCGGAAACGAGCAGTCCCTCATCTGCAAGAGGACCTTTTTTCACTCCCATGCTGCACCACTCATAAGATACAGCAGAAGAACCGTCTGTCATGTTTATAATATAAGCAGAGCTGCATCTGCCTGTGTTGAAAAAATGCTCTGCATAGTCAAGAGTATCTGCTCTGAACATGAGTTCAAAAAGCAGAGAGGTTCCTGTAATCACCGGCTCTGATACAGATGTCCGCACAGAACCGGCTCCGGTGTTAAGCTCAAGGAAAAGTCCCTTTTCATTGAAACCGTTTACTGTATAGATTTCACCTGCATAGCCGAAAGTTGCGGCAGCAAGAGAGCCGTCAGCCGGATGATAGACAGTCAGAGCAAGATCCTTCCACAGCTTCCGGAAGCCTTTTGAATAGTCATAGTTTCTTCCGGCAATCATGGTACCGTCTGTATAAGGCCCCCATGCAAAGACAGCACTGCAGCCAGGCAGAGTGATGATACGTTCAACAGCATTGGCCAGCAGAAGGTCTTCCATGGACAGATCTGATGTTTCTGCAGCTCCCCGAAAAAATTCCTTAAGCTGAAACGAAAAAGTCTGCTCCTGCTTCCGTGCAGCAGCAAGAGCACGTTCTTCTTCATAAGGACCTGTTTGCATATACTCTCTGACAAAACCTGCCACATTTGAAAGATGTGACTTCATAAGCCGGCCATACTGACGGCCCATTTCATGCCAGGTGCCGCGGAGTTCAACAAGGGATACAGGTCCTGCAGTTCTGAAACTTCCGTTTTCAAAACAAGTACAGTCAGAAGAACAGGCTGTCAGAAGAAAGAACAGACAGAAAACTGCAGAAAGCAGAGAAAAAAGATTTTTTGTCTTCATAAAAACCTCCCTGACCTTTTTCACTGTAAAAACAAATTTTTCAACCTTTTTAATTCCTGACAAAATAATCTTCTGACAGCAGCAGAGATGTCAGATTCCGCTGGAAGAACGATATTATGAATAACCTGACCTATGCAGGGATGTTCTGCACCGCTGAGCCTAGCAGCTCTGCTGACG
>JAZRYV010000185.1:0-1137 GCA_045600925.1 Spirochaetota bacterium | reverse complement strand
CAGGAAAAAACTGATAACGGTACAAACGTTTCTCAGGAAGAAAAGACTGAAGAAGCAGCTGATACTCAGGAAGCTCCTGAGACAGAAGAAGAAAAACTTTATGATACAGAGATGTTTAAAATTTCATCCTCAGATCTTCATGAGGGTATATGGGATACTGTAATTACAGACACAGACAACGGTTCAAATGTTTCACCTCAGCTTTCATGGGAACCGGACGAAGGGGCAGCAGGATATGTTATCTACATGGTAGATACATCCGCAGGAAAATGGATGCACTGGAAATCAGCCACAACTGAAACAGAACTTCCTCAGGGATGGGCATCCAACCTTGAATATATCGGACCGTATCCGCCAAGTGATACTCATGTATATGAGGTATATGTTATCGCATTAAAACAGGTACCGGAGATCATCTACGGCCTGTTTGACGCCAGCAACGGCAACTTTGCTGAGCTGGCAGGAATGCTTGACACTGCAGGCGAAGAAAGCGGAAACGTTATTTCATATGGTCATATAAAAGGTACATATACATACGGAGACTGATAACATTCAGCTGAAGTTAAGTCTTAAAGCGGGAGAGCATCACCTTGTACGCCAGGGTGACATCTCCCGTTTTTTATGATACAAAAAAATTCTGTAACCGTCTGAAAAAAACTGCGTCTATATATACAGAGGGAAAAATAAAAGGAAAAGGAGGAATAACATATGAATGATGAGGAAATACTTGATCTTTTTTCTCTGAGATCCGAAAATGCAATATCAGAGACAAGGCGGAAATACGGATCCTTCTGCAGCAGGATCATTTACAACATTCTTGAAAACAGGGAAGAAACCGAAGAATGTGAAAATGATGTATATATGAAGCTCTGGAGATCCATGCCGCCGTACAGACCGCTCTCTCTTTCAGCATTTATTGCAGAGATCTCAAGAAATACTGCCATAAGCAGATACAGAAAGAAAAAAGCAGTAAGAAGAGGCGCAGGTCAGACCGACTGTGCTCTGTCAGAACTGGCAGAATGTGTTGACATGAATTCTGATGTGGAAAAGGAAAATGAAAGAAAGCTCCTTTCAGAAGCTGTAAATGAATTTCTCTCTGAGCTTCCGAAGGAAAAAAGGATATTTTTCGTACAGCGT
>JAZRYV010000184.1:0-1047 GCA_045600925.1 Spirochaetota bacterium | reverse complement strand
AAGACTTGACGTGCTCACGGCAAGAATGAAAGAGCTCGGGATGAAAGAGGAAGACTACTGGTGGTATCTTGATCTTCGCCGTTACGGCTCCTGCCGTCACGCCGGATTTGGCCTCGGATTTGAAAGAATTGTCATGTATCTCACAGGCGTCAGCAATATCCGAGATGTTGAACTTCATCCCCGTACTACGGGAAATGCAGATTTCTGATTTATCAGCATCAGAGTAAATAATATGAAACGCGGAAAAAAGGCGATTGTGATTGCAGGCCTGGTCATGCTGATTATCATTCTGCTGATTATTATTGCAGCAGCAATCGCTTTCCTTTTCAGCCAGGGAATAATGAAAAAAGCAGATCCTCCTGAAAAAGCTGCAGAAACATATCTGAATGCTCTCGGAGAATCTGATGGGCAGAAATTTTCAGTTACAACCGATGGAAAGCGCATCTATATTGACAGCAGACCTTCCGGCGAAGAAGGGATGATTCTGTTTGACGGGCTTCAGGGAAAATGGAGCAGCAGAATTGTATCATCCGAAAAAGTGAAAAAAGAAGCTGAAGTAACGGTAGATATTACTTGCCCAGGAGTAGATTATCTTTCCGACAAAACAGAACTGTATTTCAGGGAAAATCTTGAATGGTTTGCAGTTTCTGCCTCACGTTCAGCCCAGATTTATGATGAAAATCTGAATTTTAAAGATGAAATCATCAACGAAGCATACAGAAATGCACTGGAAAAAGTCTGTTCAGATTATGACAGTACCAGCAATATGACTGTCCGGGCTGTTCTTAAATTCCATTACGCGCAGAGAAAATGGAATCTGATGAATCCGGCAATACCGGTAAATACACTGGATGATAAGGCAGAAAATATCAGAAAAACCGTGACAGAAACGGCAGAATATATTCCGCTGAGATACAAAATCGAAGAAAATTTAAGAAGCGGCCCTGTTCCGAGCCAGAGCTGCTTCGGGCAGACGAATGATCCAAACGAAGTCACAGCTGTTCTGAATTCGCCTTTTGCAAAAAAACTGATCGGGAATGAAAACCT
>JAZRYV010000183.1:0-10161 GCA_045600925.1 Spirochaetota bacterium | reverse complement strand
TTTGTGGAATTTAAGACCAATGTTAAATCTAAAAATAATTTGACAATAATGCAGAGAGCAGAAAAGGCTGTCAGTCAGCTGTGGCATACTTATGATGGAATTATCAGGCAGAGGTGTGCTGAAGTATGTGTTTTTACAGATCAAAATCATACTGTCGATTTTTACATAGTGTTCGATAAAAATCTTATTATTACAGGGGCTCAGGCATCTCTTATGAACCTGCAGGTTCAGTTTCTTGAAGATAAAAAATATACTCTTTTCATTGATAACAAAAAGTCATTCAAATGATAATTACCGGCATGTGCTGTGCCGGTTTCCCCGGAAAACTTTTTCCTTAAAAAACGATTTATATAAAGATGCCGTTTTTTCTCTTTTTAAATCACTTGTTATATTATGAACATAAGGAAGATTTGAAAAGAGCCGGGATTCCCCGGCTCTTTTGATCAGAAAATATCTCTTCGGAGAGTTATATTTCCATATTCATGACTTTTCGTACTTCTTTTAAAGTTTCTATAGCCATGGCTCTGGCCTTCTCCACTCCGTTCAGAAGCACCTGTCTTATGTAATCCGGTGATTTTTCCAGCCTTGCTCTTTCTGCTCTCAGGGGTCTGAGTTTTTCGTTCAGAGCCTCGGTCAGTTTTTTCTTAAGCATTCCGCCGCCCCCTTCTCCTATGGATGCAGCTATGGCTTCCGGTTCTTCATCTGTACACAGGGAGATCAGTGTCAGAAGATTGGCCACTTCCGGACGTTTTTCCGGATCATAGGTTATGTTTCTGTCGGAATCTGTCTTTGCCTTTTTGATCAGGGCGGCTGTCTCATCTTCGGTTGCGGAAAGGAAGATGGCATTGTTTCTGCTTTTGCTCATTTTCTGATTCCCGTCCAGTCCCAGAATGCTGGGGGTTCTGCTGAGAAGAGCCTGAGGTTCCGGAAACACAGGAGCATCAGGAGAGAATTTTTCATTAAATCTTCTGGCTATGTTCCTTGTAAGCTCTATGTGGGGCAGCTGATCCTTTCCAACAGGAACCAGATTCCCTTTGCAGAAAAGGATGTCGCAGGCCTGATGAATCGGATAGGTGTACATGCCTGCATTGACTGTTTTAAGGCCTGCTGCCTGAATTTCTTCCTTTACTGTGGGATTACGGCTCAGCTCTGCATTGGTTACCAGTGTAAGAAAGGGAAGCATGAGCTGGTTGCATTCAGGCACATAGCTGTGAGGATAGATTATTACGTCTTCCGAAGGTTTTATTCCTGCAGCCAGATAGTCTATAACCAGCTGTTTTGTGTTCTGTGAAATTTCGGAAAATGCATCGTGGTCTGTAAGAACCTGGTAGTCTGCAATGAGAATGCAGGTCTTTACTCCCATCTGAGAAAGTTTAACCCGGTTCTGGAGAGAGCCGAAATAATGTCCTATATGAAGACGGCCTGTAGGTCTGTCTCCTGTAAGAATTCTGTATTTTTCAGGATGAACTGCTATGTCTTTTTCTATTGCTCTGCTTCTTTCCACGGAAGCTTCAAAGGTGCCTGTCGGAATTTTTGTTTCTGTATCTGCCATGATTATGTCCTTATATGTGATGGTACAGGTGTATCCTGTATTGTGGTTTTTTGCAAGTCTTTTACAGGTCTGTATTTTCTTCTGATATGAGTTTCCTGTATGCTGAAGGCACATCAGCCAGTTTCTTTACAACTGTACAGACAGGCACTGATGACAGGAAGTTTTTCCCATAGTATTTTGATGTGATTCTGCCGTCCAGTACTGCAATGATTCCACGGTCCTTTCTGCTGCGGATCAGACGTCCGAAACCCTGCCGGAATTTAATGACAGCCTCCGGAACCTGGTAAACCATAAAGGGATTTTTTCCCATGGCTTTCAGTTCATCGGTTCTTGCCTGCATAACAGGGGAATCCGGTGTGGAAAACGGAAGCCGCATCATTATTACACAGCGGAGCAGATCCCCAGGCAGATCTATTCCCTGCCAGAAAGAACTGGTTCCCATGAGAACTGCACCTGGTGTTGACCGGTACAGGGCTACTGCATCTTTTGCCGGCATTTCTCCCTGGGAAAAAATGGGATTTGAAATTTTTTCCGAAAGCAGGGAATGAACCTCTGCCAGCATTCTGTAGGATGTGAACAGAATCAGGCAGCTGCCGTTAACTGTCCTGATCAGTTCAGCAGCAGCATCTGCAGCTGCTGTTGTATAGCTGTCCTGTGATGGTTCCGGCATATTTTCATCTATGAACATAAGAGCCTGTTTCCTGTAGTCAAAGGGGGAGGCCAGACATAAGGTCCTTGGATCTGTAAGGCCAAGCTGTGCCTTTGTATAGGAGAAATCCCTGTTTACGGAAAGAGTTGCGGATACGAAGATGACGGATCTGAATTTAGGCAGCACATCTTTCTGCATAATGCCGGAGATTCGGACAGGCTGTCCTTTGCATTTAACCTGTTTAATGAGATCAGTTCCGGATATTTCTGTCCAGAAAATATAGTCCTTTTTATCTGCCTCGGCAAAGCTTTTCATGTTTTCATAAAAAGCATTCAGTCTGCTGAGGGCAATATCGAATTCCAGGGACAGGTATTCATCCTGAATGTTTTCCCTTTCTCTGTTCATAATTTTCAGCAGCCCTGAAACGGGTTCCAGCAGAGGTTCTGCTTCTTCTGTAACAGGGGATGCAAGCTTCTGCCATCTTCCTTCTCCTTCTGTTTTTACCTTAAGCTGTTCAAAAAAGATCTGTCCGTTTTTCAGAATGTCATTCCACAGCTCAACGGCCCTTTTCTTTTCTGAATCTCCGGACAGCTGAAGGAGCAGTGTGTTCCTGCTCCGTGGTTTGTGAAGCAGTTCCAGTATGTCACGCAGCAGTGAAAAATCAGCCTCAAAGCCCAGCTGGGCAGAGGCAATATCTTCGAGATCATGGGCTTCATCAAAAACAGCAGTATCTGTATGAGGCAGGTAGGCCATGTCCGATGCTGCATTGGAAAAGAAAAGATAGTGGTTCATGACCAGCACATCTGCAGCCTGCCAGCTTTTCCTTGCGGCCTGAAAGGGGCATCTGGAGAAGAATATGCATTTGCGTCCGGAACAGATTTCCGAGTCCCTGCTTACCTGATTCCATACATCGTAAGGAACAGACACGTCGAAGGCAGTAAAGCTTTCTCCGTTTTCCAGAAGGGACATGGGAACGGACAGCATGGAAAGGGATGTTTTATCCATAGTCCCACGGCGAAGGGCTGTTTCCAGCCTCATTCTGCACATGTAGTTGCTGCTGCCCAGACACAGGGCATAGGAAAAATCAAAGCCAAGACCGGACAGAACTTTTTCTGCCGCAGGCAGATCTTTGTCCATAAGCTGTTTCTGGAGAGCCTTTGTCTCAGTTGATATGGTTATTTTTAATCCGTTTTTCAGGGCATGGAGAACTGCAGGAATAAGGTATGCCATTGTCTTTCCTGTGCCGGTTCCTGCTTCTACAAGGGCGTTTTCCCCGTCCTCAAGACATTCTTCAACAAATTCAGCCATATCCAGCTGTTCCTGCCGGAATTCGTAGTCCGGAAGAACATTTTTCAGAATGCTGTCTTTAAAGATTTCTTTCATATATGTCTGTCCGTGAACTTTAAATATGCGGGCTTTTCTTTTGCAAGACATATTTTAATCTTGACCGGCAGGAATAACCCGGTTCTTTTTCCATATCCTAAAGAAAGGAGCTCATTATGAAGCTTGTATCATGGAATGTAAACGGAATCCGTTCTGTTTTAAAAAAGAATTTTATGGAGTTCATAAATACAGAAAAGCCTGATGTGCTGTGCCTTCAGGAAACAAAGGCTTCTCCGGAACAGGTGGAACTGGAACTGCCGGATTATCCTTTTATGTACTGGAACAGTGCGGAAAAAAAAGGCTATTCAGGTACAGCTGTCTTTTCCCGCAGGGAACCTGTTTCTGTAGCATACAATATGGGAATAGAAAAGCATGACAGGGAAGGCCGTGTAATTACAGCTGATTTCGGCAGCTGGTATCTGGTGGATGTATATGTTCCCAATGCAAAAAGAGGGCTGGAAAGGCTGGAGTACCGTTACAGGGAATGGGATGTGGATTTCCTTGCCTTTCTTAAGGAGCTGGAAAGGAAAAAGCCTGTTGTGTTCTGCGGGGATCTGAATGTGGCTCATGAGGACATAGATCTGGCACGGCCAAAGGACAACAGGGGCAATGCAGGTTTTACTGACGAAGAGAGGGAAGGTTTTGACAATATTGTAAAGGCCGGATTCATTGACACATTCCGGTATTTTGAGAAAGGTCCCGGACATTATTCCTGGTGGAGCAATTTTGCAAAGGCCAGGGAAAGGAACATAGGATGGCGCATAGATTATTTCTGCATTTCATCTTCTCTGGAAAAGAAGCTGAAAAAGGCCTGGATTATGGCTGATGTCCCAGGCTCTGACCACGCACCTGTAGCTGTTGACATGGATTTTTAATTTTTCTGTTCCTCTCCGGAGGGAATGTGATACATGAAAAGTCAGTGGCTTAAGCCTCTGAGGACCTGTAGCGACATATTCCCTTCCTTTTTTTCTGAAAAATAAAAAAATTCAGACTTTTTTAAAAAAATTTCATAAATTTTTTAAAAATTGGCCCTTCATTTACGTTTTCCTTTTATACACATTAAAAGGAGAATTACATGAATTTTACAGAAGCAGCAGATCCGAAATCCAGAATGCCTGGACAGAGAGGATGCAGGGGGGAGGATATAAAAGGATTTTCCGATTCAGAACTGGTTTCAGTCATTCTCGGCACAGGAAGCAGAGGAAAAAATGTCATGGAATGTGCAGAGGCCCTGCTGAGGAAGGCAGGAGGAATCAACGGCATGTTCCGGTCCGGTCTCAGAGAGCTGGCTGCCTGTACCGGCATAGGCCCTGTTAAGGCAGTAAAGCTTCAGTGTGCCATGGAACTTGGCCGGAGAATAATATCTTCCGGAAGAGAACTGACCCATGCCGGCAATCCGGAGTCTGTATGGCAGGCGGTTCTGCCTGACATTGCAGGGCTTGAACAGGAGGAGTTCCGTGTGCTGGTGGTAAACAGCAAGAACAGGATTCTGAAAAAATCAGTGATTTCTGTGGGAACTGTTTCCGAGACACTGGTTCATCCAAGAGAGGTATTCAGGGAAGCCATTAGGGAGGGAGGATCCGGAATCATAGTGACGCATAATCATCCATCAGGAGCTCTTACTCCGTCTCAGGAGGATCTGGAGACTACAGAAAGACTCATGGAGGCCGGAAAGATTATAGGCATTCCTCTTCTGGATCATGTGATTGTGACAGACAGAGCCTACTGCAGTTTAAAGGAGAAAGGATATATTTAATTTTTCCCTCCTGTTTCTGAAATATGTCTGATGCTTTCCGGCAGGTTTATACACATATAGTTCTTGCTTTTATAAAAGCACCTGTTATATGTATTCCGTAAATACCTATCAGGAGAATTCGGATGAAAAAAGTGTGTCTTTTTCTGACTCTGCTCTGTCTTGCTGCCGGATGTGAAACTTCCGGAGGCATAAGGTCTTCTGATGCAGAGCTGCGTGTTTCGGCTTTTGAAGGAACCATTAAGCCAGGAACATGGGTGACTGATAAAATCAGCTACAAATGGAACGGAAAGGAAGGAGCTGCTGCAGTGCAGGTGTTTTTTCCCAGGGGATATGTAAAGGGAAAAGATACCAGAACGCTTGTTGTTCTTCACGGATACAGACAGTCAATGAAAGACTGGCAGACCAACACATCAATTGCCTCTCTGGCGAACCAGTACGGCATGGCAGTAGTCTGCCCTTCAACCGGAACTACGGTTTACGAAAGCGAATATTTCCCTGAAACTGTATCTGAATGGGCTCCTGTTCCCGGTGGAATCTTTATTCCGTCAGTTCTTATGCCCTGGCTTGAAAAAAGATATTCTCTTGGAACGGAAAAGGCTCTGACTGGCATAATGGGAAATTCCACAGGGGGAAGAGGAGCCATTCTGGCAGCAGAAAGGAATCCTGAACTGTTCTGTGCGGCAGCCGGAGCCTCCGGTGATTATGATCCGGAATCCATTCCACAAAACCGCATTCTTGCTGCAGTCTACGGTCCCTGCAGTGATTTCCCGGACAGGTGGAAGAATACGGACAATCCCATGAAGATGGCAGACCGTCTAAGTTCGGTACCTGTTTATATCTGCCACGGAACCAAGGATACGGTTGTTCCACTGCAGCAGTCTCTGGTCTTTGCCATAAAGATGAAACAGCTTAAAAAAGCAGACAGCAGCTATTCTGTAAGGTACGAAGAATTTTCCTACGGCCTGCACAACTGGGACTTCTGGAAAAAAGCCCTTCCGGAAATGATGCGTTTTTTCGATCAGCACATGGAAAAGGCTGATTAGTGCTCCATTAGGAGCTGTCTATGATAAAACTTTTTCAGTAATTCCGGCATTGCCGGAATTACTGTTAAGCATGTCTGTACAGGCTGGGTGTTTTATTTGTCCGATTATTTCCCATATTCAGGCTGTGCTTCTGCTGCCTTTAACAGGTTTCTGTGATGGTCCGGAACATCCTGAGTCCGGAATGGGATTCCCTCCTCTGAATAATCTTTATTATATGCTTCTTCAAAATCAGTCATGTCAGTCCACATTTCACACTGTTTAATTACAGTATTCAAAGCGTCTTCCTGACCTTCAGGCGGATACTTGTATTTTTTCAGAAGCCGTTTAACAAGACGGCGCATCTGTGCTCTGGCTGATTCCTTTTTCTGCCAGTCAATAGTACGATTTTTCCGGAGAGTTTCTGTCAGCTCCTTTGTCAATGCAACAAGCTGGTCATCACTGTAAAAATCTTTTATGGTTTCCGGCTTTGTCAGGGCATCGTAGAAAGCCAGTTCTTCATCTGACAGGTCCAGTTTACTGCCCTCTTCGCCGGCAGATATCATTTCTTTTGCAAGATTAAGCATTTCCATGATCACTTCTTCGTTTGTGAGCATGCCGTTTAAATACCGGTTTAATGCCTGATGAACAAGTGTGCTGAACTTTTCGGACTTAACAAGATTTGTCCTTGTATAGACCTTAATACGTTCTGTAATAAGTTTCTTCAATATCTCGACAGCAAGGTTTCTGTTTTTCATTTTCGAAACATCATCAAGGAACGCTGCATCAAACAGATTGAATTCTTCCCCTATGTCGCTGAAAAGATTTATTACTCCATCCGATTTGATCGACTGCTTCAGCAGCTCATTGATTCTGCCGTTGATTTCTTTAAGGGAGAATTTTTTCCGGCAGAACTGTACATAAGGCGCATAGCAAGGACACGGACTGATTCAAAAAATGCAGCATCCATCCTCATCTGACGGTTTACCATCGAAGAACAGATAGAAAGTGACTGTCTCAGCATAAGAGCTTCCTTCACAAAGGCCTGTTTCTTCTCCTCTCTTTCCGGTGCCATTATAAAGTTTACAGCACCGCTTATAGTCATGCCACGCTGCAAATCTGTTCCGCTGTGGAATGCAGTGAAGTTATAGCCATAGAAAAGGTTGTGACATATTTCCAGTTTTTCCTGGAATTTTGGATAAGCCCTTTTGGCAATATCCATTTCTCCATAGTTCTGACGGTCCCGGACAGTGTAATCGTTCATTGCCTGCTTTAACGCACCGGCAATTCCTATGTAATCAACTACAAGACCCCCTTCCTTATCCTTCCAGACGCGATTTACACGGGCAATAGCCTGCATAAGGCTGCAGCTTTCCATCGGTTTGCAGACATACATCGTAGCAAGGGAAGGGACATCAAATCCGGTAAGCCACATATCAACCACAATGGCTATTTTCAACGGGCCGTTCTCTTTCTTGAACCTTGCGGCAAGTTCCTGTCTGCTGGTTTTATTGCCTATTATCCCACGCCATTCCTCAGGGTCTTTATTGCTCTCTGTCATGACAACTGCAATTTTTGCATCGCCGGCACCTGTACCGGCCCAGCCGGGACGGAGTTCCAGAATTCGGTTATAAATCTTCATGGCTGTTGAACGGCTGTATGCGACAATAAGGGCTTTGTCGGTGTAAAGATGCTGCCGTTCATTTTCGTAATGGTCAAGAATATCATCCACAAGGGAGGCGATGGTTTTTTCATTGCCAAGAATCTCATCTATTCTGCCAAGTTCGTGCTTGGATTTCTCAATAACTTCTGCATCAGCATTCTGTGCAAGAGCGTCATATTCAGCATCAATCCTGGCAAGAACATCTTCATCCAGATTAAGCTTGATTACACGGCTTTCGTAATAGACCGGACGTGTAGCACCATCCTGAACAGCCTGCGTCATATCGTAAACATCGATGTAATCTCCAAAAACTTCGGTTGTACTTCGGCCTTACCTGGAAATAGGCGTTCCTGTAAAACCAATGTAGCTGGCATTTGGAAGAGAATCCCTGATAATTCTTGCAGTGCCTACTGTCCGGCGGGCAGTCAGGTTTCCGTTTTCATCTTTCACAGTTCTGATTTTTTCTGCAAGACCGTACTGACTGCGGTGGGCCTCGTCTGCCATCACGATGATGTTTTTACGGTCACTCAACGGATCGGAAGATTCTTCAAACTTCTGCATCGTGGTAAAAATAATTCCGTTGGCCCTGCGTCCTTCCAGAAGCTTTTTTAAATGCTCCCTGCTTTCGGCCTGAACCGGAGCCTGACGCAGGAAGTCCCTGCAACTGCTGAACTGTGAATAAAGCTGGCTGTCCAGATCGTTGCGGTCTGTAATAACAACAATAGTCGGAGAATCAATAGTCTGCTGCAGCAGATGTGCATAGAAAACCATTGAAAGAGATTTGCCGGAACCCTGGGTGTGCCAGAAAACGCCGATTTTGCCATCGCCCGAAACGGCAGCTTTTGTTCGTTCAGCTGCCTTGCGGACAGCAAAATACTGATGATATCCTGCCAGAATCTTGTTTGAGCTGATGCCGTCGTTATTAAAGCAGATAAAGTTCCTGATGATATCCAGCAGCCGTTCTTTATGAAAAATTCCTTCAAATGTAAATGAACATGGAAGGAATTTCCTGCATGTAGTTGCGAATCTGGGAATAAGCCTCGCTGGCATCGGTCTGCTCACAGCTCGGAGATTTAAGCTCAAAAAGACAGACCGGAAGTCCGTTTAAGAAAAGCAGAATATCAGGCCTTTTTTGGGAATTTTCGATAAAAGTCCACTGATTGGCCAGTATGAAGGAATTGCTGTTTATATTCCTGTAATCGGCAATATAGATAATGTCAGATTTTGTCTCTCAGTTTTCAGAATAAGAAACTTCAATTCCGTTCTGGAGATAATCCATGAACAGTGCATTTTTCTTTTTAAGTTCGGCATTCTCAAAACTGCGGAGTTTAAGAAGGGCTTCGCTGACAGCCTGCGGATTAGCCGTGGGATTTATGCGTCGGACAGATTCTTCGAGGACAGCATCATACAGAGGAGAATGGCAGTCGCAGTCTATGTCAGAACCATAAACATGTTCCCAGCCCATGCCCTGAAAAAGTTCAATTAATGGTTTTTCATATGCATCTTCATTGTATGCTGACATAAAGGGTCTCCTTTATTTATGTGCGGCCTGAACTGAACCTGTACAAACATAAGCCGGTAATTTTAAAAATCAAGGAGAAAACAGTTAAACTGCCTGACATCATCGGGCAGAGCAGTACCAGCCATAAAAATTAAACTCTGGATTTTTGTTCTGCCAGCATAAAAAGAGCAGGGGGGCTGCCTGGGGCAGCCGGAACAGCTCAGATATTATACCACAGCAGAGATGCAGGACCCATACGTCTGTGCTGTTCTGAGCCGGCTCCTGCTGTACCGGTTACAGTCTCGGGTCTGTAACCGGACTGTATAACATCTTTATTTAAGGGCCTGAATTTCTTTCAGAGAAAGCCCTGTGGATTTTGAAATAACTGAAACAGATACTCCTTCTTTTAACAGATTCATTGCAGTTTCAGTTCTTGCCTTTGCTTCACCTTCTTCTCTGGCTTCTGCCCTCGCTTCTGCTACTGCTTCTGCAATGGCCTCATTCATTTTTACCTGAAATGTCATATATTCATGCCCCCACAGTATGTTCTTCCTTGCTTCAATTACTTTCTCTTCTATCCTCTGTACAAGTTTTCCTTTTCCTGCTTTCCCTGTCTTTACGTATTCCAGAAAAGATTC
>JAZRYV010000182.1:0-1725 GCA_045600925.1 Spirochaetota bacterium | reverse complement strand
ATATTAAGTTTTTCTTCATCCAAAACGGAAGCAATGGAAAGATCCGGCCTTTCCAGAAGATTGATCAGAATCAGACCTGAAATTTTCCTGTCATTTTTATCTGTAATCATTTTAAGTACAGGTCTGAGAGGCTGAGAAAGGCAGTCCACCACAACACCTGTGCTGCTGTCATTAAGCCGTACAATAGTTCCCATGGGATAATAGGACATGGAAGAAATAAATGCCCTTATAACATTAAAATCAAATTTGTTCTGGGACTGAGTCAGAATATCCCTCATGGATTCATAGTAACTCTGACGTCTCTTATAGCTTCTTTTTGTGATGGCAGCCTCATAGCTGTCTGCCACAGCAACAATTCTGGCAAATTCGCCTATATTCGTTCCCCTGAGCTTCTGAGGATAGCCGCTTCCGTCAAATCTTTCATGATGCTGAAGGCAAACTTCTGATATTTTATCAGGAATCTGGGCCAGCCGCTTAATATCTCTGTATCCGAGAAGAGGGTGAGTCTTAATCTGACTGAATTCCTGGGAAGTGAGAGAAGACTGCTTGTAAATGATGTATACAGGCATTTTCATCATACCGACATCTATAAGCATGGTTCCCACAGCTAAATCCTTAAGAACTTCAGCAGACCAGCCCATGGCAGATCCGATCATTACTGCATAAAAAGCTGTATTCACAGAATGGTTTACAAAGTAGTTTCGACCTTCACCGAACTCATACAGGTATATATAGCATCTTTTATTTGCATGAACAAGCCTTATTATCTCCAGGGCAGCTGATTCCAGATCAGTCAGATTAAAAGGTTCTTCTTTTTTTATGCATTTATGAACAAATTCAACTGCTTCAAAGGCTTTTTTATAAACATTGATGAGGAGCTTCCTCTGAGCCAGAAGGTCTTCATATCTGGCCCGGATCTGGGCACGGGAGACTGAAGCAGCCGGCTGATTCAGGAAAGAAGCCCCGGAATTACGGACTGCAGAACCTTCTGTCTCCAGAGCCGTTACTCCCCACTTCATAAGTCTCTTTATGGTATCTTCAGTCAAAGCAGTATTGGCAGCCTCTGCCTGTTCATCAGAGTCCTTTATAAAAAGAGGCCTGTCAAAAACCATACCCGGTTTTAAATCTTCAACCTGAACAATATTCATTACTTCTTATCTTACCTGAAACTTATCAGCCTTTTCTCTGAACTCTTTATTTATCTGCCAGCACCATGCAAAAACCTGAACGACTGATGCAAAAAGCTCCTCCGGAATATCAGCTCCGTCCGGCAGAGCAGAAAGAATCTCTGCAAGATCTCTGTCTCTGTAAACCGGGATTCCGTTTTCCTCAGCAATCTTCAGCATGCATTCAGCAAGTTCTCCTTCTGCCGAAATCTTCACCTGAGGAACGGTACCGTTATAACACAGTGCAGATGCCTTCTTCATTTTTCATACAGTAGTATCAAACATTCCAGTATATAACTTTGCAGAATTAATATCAAGCATTTTATCAAACAATCCATCAAGGCTGCCTGCCGAAATCAGCACACTGCCTGAACCTCTGCTGCCGTAAATCAGCTTTTCCAGCCGTTCCAGAGTATCCTTTTTTTCTGCAAAAACATTCAGCACCAGTCTGCCGTTATCATCAGCAGCATGCATTTCCACTGTTCCTGCTTCTGAAAACTCCGCCTGAAAAAACCAGACATTTTCATTTTTCAGACACCGGACCGGTACAAAAGTTTCA
>JAZRYV010000181.1:0-6649 GCA_045600925.1 Spirochaetota bacterium | reverse complement strand
ACAGGCACAGCATGGACGATCTGGCGGAAAAATATCTGAATTATAAAACAATAACTTACGAAGAGCTTGCAGGTACAGGAAAAAACGCCATGTCCATAACGGAAGTGCCTCTGGACAGAGTCTGTGAATATGCAGCCGAGGATGCGGATATTACCTGGCGTCTGTACGGGATTTTCAGTGAAAAACTGAAACAGGAAGGGCTGGAGGATCTTTTCCGTAATATGGAAATGAAGCTGATGACTGTCCTGGCAGACATGGAAATGACAGGTGTCGGCATAGACAGAAAGCACTTTTTATCTCTTGCAGCAGAAAATGATGCGGTTCTTGCAGAAACAGAAAAAAGAATCCATGAATATGCAGGAAGACAGTTTAACATAAAATCCACAAAAGAACTGGCTGCAGTTCTTTTTGATGAGCTTAAGCTGCCTCATGGAAAGAAAACCTCCACAGGATATTCCACAGACATAAACGTGCTGGAAGGCCTTAAGGGAAAGCATCCTGTAATTGATGATCTTATTCTGTACAGGACTCTCATAAAGCTCAAGGGAACCTATATAGATGCACTTCCGAGGCTCATAAATCCGGACACAGGAAGGATTCACACATCCTACAACCAGACAGTGGCTTCCACAGGAAGGCTTTCTTCCAGTGATCCAAACCTGCAGAACATTCCGGCAAGGGATGAGTTCGGCAAAAAAATACGGAAAGGATTTGTTCCTTCTCCCGGGTTTACCATGCTTGCAGCAGACTATTCTCAGATTGAGCTCCGGCTGGCAGCCCATCTTTCCGGAGACCGGGCAATGTGTCAGGCTTTCCGGGAAGGAAGGGATTTTCACCGGGAGACGGCAGCTTTTATATTCGGTACAGATCCGGCTGATGTGACTTCCGATATGCGGAGAAAGGCAAAAATCATCAATTTTTCCATAATATACGGGGTGTCCCCCTTCGGTCTTGCAAAGCAGGCAGATATTGAAGTTACGGAAGCCAGGGAAATAATTTCTTCCTATTTTGCAGCATATCCGGATTTTAAAAAGTATATTGATGACACTGTGACTTTTGCCAGAGAGCACGGATATGTTCAGACCCTCTTCGGAAGACGGAGACAGATTCCGGACATTGCATCTGATTCCGCCATGCGGAGGGAAGGTGCGGAAAGAATGGCCATAAACACTCCTGTTCAGGGAACCTGTGCAGACCTTATCAAACTGGCCATGATAAAGATTTCTGATGAATTTAAAACACGTGGTCTCCGTTCTAAAATGATTCTTCAGGTTCACGATGAACTGGTGTTTGAAGTGCTTCCGGTTGAAAAGGAGACAGTTGAAGGTATTGTAAAAAATTCAATGGAACATGTTCTTGAACTTTCCGTTCCTGTAACAGCAGAGCTGGGATGGGGGTCCAGCTGGGAGGAAGCTCACTGATCTGTGGCATTAAATTCACATATTTTATTTTGTATATGCTACGAAATATAAATTATGTGGCATAAAAATTTTACTTATCTAACTTTGTAATAAAATTTGTGCAAAGTTACAGTAAAACAGAAAAATTCATTGCACAAAAAAAGACATAATTTATAATAACCCGAAGGTTTATTCCTGTACTGATATTTAACAGTGTATCAATAAATCCCCGTTTTCGGGGAAAAGAAAACCTCGGTTTTCTTCAGGCTTCATTAATACAAATGCAGCTAAAAAAATTTCCGGAGGAGAATCTATGAGTTTCAAAAGAGTCTTGCCATTGGTATTGGCGGCAGCTGTAGCATGCTTTGTTGTCTCCTGTGGTTCAGATGCACAAAAGACAGTGGACATCACAAAAGTGACAACTTTATCGGGTACAAGCCCGAAAGCAGGTCCTGTGAAGTTCCCTCATGATGTTCACGATGTGGACAAAATGAAATGTGCAAAATGCCATCACAAGGAATACAACGACGAACGCGTAAAAGTATGTGCTGACTGCCATGTGGGAGATGCTGGTATGGAGACAATACACAATCTCTGCTATGGATGTCACTTGTCTGTAAAAGACGGACCTCGTGAATGCAGCGGGTGTCACGGAACTCTTGCAAAAGAGTAAAAGTTTATGTGCAGAATCCTTATTTTAGGGATTGGTAATCTTTTGCAGAAGGATGATGGGGTCGGAGGTCACATTATCCGTTATATAGAGGATAACGGCATTGAACTTCCTCCTGATTCGGAGGCAATAGACGGAGGCACTGCAGGCTATGATCTTATTCCCCTTATGAAAGGACGTGAAAAGATTATAATTGTCGATGCTTTAAAGGCTGATGATGTCCCCGGAAGCATTTACCGGTTTGCACCTGAACATCTGACTTCTTCAAAACAAATTTTTTCTCAGCACGATATAGGTGTAAGAGAAATACTCAGACAGTTAAGGCTTTCAGGCGATGATCCGAAGGTGGAAATTATCGGAATAGTCCCTGAGAATATAGAAACGCTTGAGATCGGTCTCAGCGATTCTGTACGAAATTCAATACCAAAGGCTGTGGATCAGATTCTGAAAGCTGCAGTTCTTTGATTAAAAAAAAGAAGGAGAATTATAATGTCAATCAGCAGACGTGATTTTCTGAAAATTATGGGCGGAACAACTGCTGCTTTTGCTTTCCCAGGCGTCATGCTTCAGGGCTGCAAGAAAGCGATTGAAAAGGCAAAGGAACGCACCCAGGTTATCTGGATCCAGGCACAGTCATGCTCAGGCTGCTCTGTTTCCCTGATCAATAAACTTCCAAATGATGATGGTCCAAGCATTGTTCCTGTAATTACAGAATATATCAGTCTTAATTATCATCAGACAATCATGGGCGGAACCGGCAAGACAGCTGTAGATGTTCTTGAAGAAGCCGTCAAGAAACAGAGAAAGGACTTTGTCCTTGTCGTTGAAGGTTCCATACCTACAAAAGACGACCATTACTGTACAATCGGTGAAGTTGACGGAAAGCCTGTTCCTGCACGCAAATGGGTACAGGAACTTGGAAAGAATGCTGTAGCAGTTATTGCAGTTGGTACATGTGCAACAAGCGGCGGTATTCCAGGAGCACTTCCTCAGGCTGGTCCTGAAGCAGGAAACAATCCTACAGGTGCTTCTTCTCTCCAGGATATTCTTCCTGGCAAGAAGGTTATCAACATAGGCGGATGTCCTCCTCATCCTGACTGGATTATCGGAACAATTGTTCACATCCTCCTCAAGGGTATTCCTGAACTGGATGAACAGAACAGACCACTTATGTACTACGGAAAAACTGTTCATGAACAGTGTGAACACCTGAAAGAATACAAGAGAGGAAAATTTGCCAAGGAATGGGGCGATGAAGGATGCCTTTATCTTCTCGGATGCCTTGGAATGGATACAGGCTGTGACGGTCCCACAAGAGGCTGGGTCGGAAATATGAACTCATGTACACGCTGCGGTGCAGGATGCATCGGATGTACAGAAAAAGTATTCCCGGATTACGGCACACGCGGGCTTTTCAAACACACACATGCAAGTCTTGAAGAAATCAATAAGATTGAAAACGAAGATGTAAGAAATGCTGTTCTGAAGCTCGTCAAAAATGGAGGAATAATCAATGGCTAGAGTACTTATTGACCCTATTACCCGAATAGAAGGCCATCTTTCTGTTGAACTGGATGTTCAGAACGGAAAGGTTGTAGAAGCCAAAAGCATAGGTGATATGTACCGTGGTCTGGAAACAATTCTTCAGGGAAGAAACCCTGTTGATGCAAACCAGATCATGCAGAGAATCTGCGGTGTATGCCCTGTATCTCACGGTTTGGCAGCAAGCAAATGTCTTGATGATGCATTCGGAATTAAACCGAACAAGAACGGAAGAATACTCAGAAACCTCATTCTGACTGCAAACTACCTTCAGTCACATATTCTTCATTTCTATCATCTGGCAGCTCTTGACTTTGTAGATGTTACTTCTGTACTTCAGTACAAAGGTACAGACAAGACTCTCATGTCTCTCAAGGCATGGGCAGAAGATGAACTTAAGGTTAAAGACGGAAAGCCTACAGCTCTTACAGCAGTAAGCCCGTTCCTTCCAAGATACGAAGGAAAGGATTTCTACAGACTTGACCTGGATACAAATCTCGATGCAGTTGCAGGTTATGCAAAGGCTCTTGATATCCGTATCAAATGCCATCAGATGGTTGCACTCTTCGGAGGAAGAATTCCTCACGCAATCGGACTGGTTCCAGGCGGTGTTACACAGGTTCCGACAAGCGAAAACATCAAGGAATACCGCAAGCTTCTCAAAGAAGTTGAAAAATTTGTTAACAACGAATATACAAACCATGTTATCGCTGTTGCAAAGGCATATACTGATTATTTCAGCATAGGCAAGTACTCAAACTTCCTGTCCTATGGTCTCATAGACCTTTCTGATGACGGAAGCAAGTTCTTCATGGAAAAGGGTGTTGTTTACGACGGAAAGAAACTTGAAGCTTTTGATTCTAAAAAGATCAGAGAGCAGGTAAAGTACGCACGTTACAATTCCGGTTCCAATCTTCATCCGTTAAAGGGGGAAACTTCTCCTGAACCTGGAAAAGATGGTGCATATTCATGGCTCAAGGCTCCGAGATACAATGATGCTCCTATGGAAGTAGGTCCTCTTGCCCGTGTTGCTGTTGCATATCTGTCAGGAAACAAGGAAATAAAGGAAAACGTTGACGGTATCCTTAAGATGTTCAACGCTGATCTTCCTGCAGTATTTTCTGTTCTTGGACGTCATGCTTCCCGTCTCATCGAATGCAAGCTTCTCTGCCAGAAGGCCGAAGCATGGCTGGATGAACTGGAAAAGGGCGGAAAGCCAAGAGTATCTTATGATATTCCTGATTCTGCTGAAGGTGAAGGTCTTGTAGAAGCTCCTCGTGGTGCTCTGGGACACTGGATCGTAGTAAAGAACAAGAAGATTGCCAACTATCAGGCAATTGTTCCGTCCACATGGTACTGCGGACCAAGAGACGACAAGGGTGTTCGCGGACCTGTTGAACAGGCTCTTATCGGATGTCCTATCTCCGATCCTAAGAATCCTATTGAAGCAGCCAGAATCGTCAGATCTACTGACCCGTGTATCGCCTGTGCTGTTCATGTTGTTGAAGGTGACAAAGAAATCGGAACATTCAGAGTATGCTGATTCTGTGAATGTATAAAAAAAAGCCTGCTTTACTGCAGGCTTTTTTTTTACCTGAGAAATGGAAATATGTTCTGCAGGTAAAAGGACGGCTGTATTTGACAGACTGTGGCTGACTCTCTTACTAAAATCAGATGCAGTCTGTTTTTTTTAGTGGACATTTACCGGCAGGAAGGAGTAAATGAGCATATGCACGAATTTTCAATTATCAGCAACCTCTTCGACATCCTTATGAAGATTGCAGAAGAGAATCATCTTAAAAAAATTTACAAAGTAACTTTGTCAGTCGGTAAAATGCGTCAGGTGGTTCCTGTTGCCATGGAAATGGCATTTACAGGCATCACAAGCGGAACCATTGCGGAAGGAGCTGAGCTTATTATAGAAAATGTTCCTGTAAAGATGCACTGTTCCGGCTGTGGAAAGGAATTTACTGTTGAGCATAATATTTTTGTCTGTCCGGAATGCGGTTCCCCGAGACTGGAACTCCTGGAGGGACAGGAACTTATTATAAAAAATATTGAGGGCGAGGATTAGCATGGAAATCACAGTGATGAAAAATATCATGGGAGCCAATGAGCAGAAAGCTGATGAGCTCAGAGCTCTTCTTAAAAAGAACAAAGTTCTTATGGTGAATCTTATCGGTTCTCCCGGAGCAGGAAAGACAACCATTCTTGAAAATACAGTAGGTGCTTTGAGAAAGAAAGGCTATAAAGTTGCTGTTATTGAAGGAGATGTTGCAACAGACAGAGATGCAAAACGTCTTCAGAGATTCGACATTCCTATTACACTTATAAATACAGATGGTGCCTGCCACCTGGAAGCACTGAGTATTGAGGCCAGTCTTAACGGTTTTGATCTGAATGATCTGGATATTGTCTTCATTGAAAATGTCGGCAATCTGGTATGTCCTGCTGAATTTGATATTGGTGAACATGCAAAAATTGCGGTATGCAGTGTTACGGAAGGAGATGACAAGCCTTCCAAGTATCCTCTCCTTTTCAGGGAGGCAGGTGCAGTCATTCTCAATAAGACAGACCTGGAACAGTATACAAATTTCAACCGGAAAGGTTTCATGGAGGACATTAAGAATCTCAACGGAAATATTCCCATGTTTGAAATGGCAAGCATGAAGAATCCGGATATGGAGCCATGGGTTCAGTGGCTGGAAAAGAAGTTTCAGGCTGTAAGGGCATAGATGAAAAAAAACAGCATAACACGTTTCGGTGTTTCCATTGATGACAGTCTGCTGGATAAATTTGATTCCCTGATCAGGACAGAAGGTTATGTAAACCGGTCCGAGGCAATACGGGATCTTATCCGGCAGAAGCTGGATTACAATGCAGTTTCCGATCCGGAGGCAGAGAGCCTTGGTACCCTGTCTCTGGTTTTCAGTCATGAGAATCATGAACTGGCTGACAGACTCAATGAGATACAGCATAATTTTTTCGGCAATGTTGTGTCATCAACCCATGTGCACCTTGATCAGCATAACTGTCT
>JAZRYV010000180.1:0-3760 GCA_045600925.1 Spirochaetota bacterium | reverse complement strand
CGTGGCGACCGTATTTAAGTGCTGCAGGGTCATGGCTTCTGTAGCTGAGAATGCCTGCAATGTCCTTTACATCTAAAACCACTGCATTGAGACCTGCTTTTTTCATTGCAGGAATTCGGCTGATCAGTTCCGGGTTGGCAGCAGATGTTCCTGTCAGGTAAAGACCTCTTGCAGAGATCAGTTCCGGCATTGAACTGTTTCCTGGATCAGGAAGAAGGGCCGGCAGTGCTTCCGGTATTATGATTGTCTGACCGGAAACAAGGCGGCCGTTTTTAAGGCCGTTGGCTGCCATGGTTTTCTTTTTAAGGGATGATATCCGGTACTCCCCTGTTAAGGTAATGATTTCTTTAAGCGGTCCGTCTATGGCCATATCCCTGTCAGCTGTGAACAGAAGAAAAGGGCCGCAGTGAATAAAACCTGCCGGCAGGTCTGCAAATACTTTTTTGACAGGCGGCAGATTTACAGTCAGCTGCCTGTCAGAGCTGTATTCCGGTTCCGGCTCAGAGCCGGCAAAGAATTCTTTAACGGAGCCGCAAAGATACAGGATCCTGTAATAGTTGGCACTTACAGCAAAGATAAATGTCAAAAAAATGATAATTGTGATTGCAATATATTTAAATCTGTCGTTCATATCCGGTATGTCTGTTTTTTTTGACTGAATACTTCAATCATCAGATTTATTCAATGATTTTTCTGAATCTGATGAAAATTAAGAAGAATAACCGGAAACCATGAGCCTTATACTTGATCTTGCAGAGGGAACCGGCCGCCGGGCTGTTTCTGTTTTTAGCGGAGTCAGAGATTTTTTTGACTTTGTTGTTTCCATTTTACGTTCTTTCCGTTCCATGAAGTATCTGAGATTCAGATCAGTATACAATATTGCAGTAAATCAGACTTTTTTCACCGGAGTTAATGCTCTGCCTTTTGTTGTTTTGATAGCACTGATTCTGGGGGCAACAGTCATCATACAGGCTCTTACATCACTTCCTGCTTTCGGAATTGAGGGCTTTCTTGGCAATCTGATGGTTCTTATCATTGCAAGGGAGGCAGGTCCCCTTATTACAGCTCTGATAGTTATTTCAAGATCCGGGGCTGCTATTGCCTCTGAGATCGCAACCCAGAAGCAGAGCGGAGAGATACGTTCGCTTATTATGATGGGCATTGATGTTCGGCTTTACATTGTATTTCCTCGTATTCTGGCTTCTGTTTTATCTCTGCTGGCACTGATTTTTATTTTTGATTTTACTGCCTTTGCAGGAGGGTATATTATTTCTCTGTCTGCAGTCTACATGCCGGTGTCATCTTTCTTTCAGGCGGTTCTGGATGCCATGACTGGTGCAGATCTGATTTCAATGCTGATCAAAAGCTTTATCTTCGGTGTAATTATTCCTCTGATATGCTGTTACTACGGTTTCCGTCCCAGATCCCAGTTCGAAATTCCAATCTATGTATCCAGGGCTGTTATCCGTACTCTGTTTACTGTAATTCTGTGCAATGTGGTCATTTCCATAATGTTTTATCTGTGAGGTCCTATGGAGCGTTTTCTTGAATTTCAGGATGTTTACTGCAGGGATTATGAACATGAGGGCCTTAATGGAGTAAGCTTCAGTTTACGAAAAGGCGAGAATGCGGTGATTTTCGGTCCGGAAGGTTCCGGTCATCATCTTGTATGTCCACTTATAGAAGGTTTTATAAAGATCACACAGGGTGATGTTATATTCAGAGATGCATCAGTCAGCCGCATGAACTATGAAGAAAATCTTCTGCACAAGAAGGATGTGGGCTATCTGCCAAGGAAATACGGGCTGATCAGCAATATGACAGTTGAAGAAAACATAGCTCTTCCTCTTCAGTATCATTCAGGTTTTTCCAGCAGGGAGATATGGGAGAAGGTTGGCAGGATGATTTCTGATCTGGGACTTGAATCCTGCCGCAGCCTGAGGCCTGTCAGTCTGAACAATTCTCAGATGCTTAAAACTGCCTATGCCAGAGCTATGATCTTTGATCCTGAACTGGTTATGGTGGAACATGCTTTCGAAGGTCAGTCATTCATTCAGATTCTGCCCTTTCTGTCAGATCTGAAACGAAGGGCTTCAGACCCTGACAGATCCTATATTTTTTCGACTTTCGGACCGTACATGTTTACAGATATGGCTGACCGGTTTATAATGTTTTATGAAGGAAGAGCTGTATTTGACGGGAACAGAGAAGAGTTTATAAACCCTGTGAATCCTTATCTGGTTCAGTATAAAAATCTTACAATGGAAGGACCTATGTCACTCTGAAAAATTACGGAGGAAACTATGACAGGAAGAAATAAACATGAACTTAAAGTAGGCCTTTTTCTTATTATCCCTCTTATCATTATGCTTATTACAATTACTCTTAAGCTGGGATATTCCATTGCCGGTTCTACTATGGATGTTTATCTCAAAGTGGACAGTCTCAGTTCAGTGAAGGAAGGGACACCTGTTATGGTAAGGGGATACCAGATAGGACGTGTTGTGGCCATACGGCCTGTTTTTCAGCCTGAACTCCACTTTCTTGCTGTTATGAGGATTTCCAGGGATATATCTCTGTATGAAAACTGTTCTGTACTGATCAGAAATCAGAATGTGCTGGGAGATCCTTCTGTTGAAATTTTCAATTCAGCTGAAAAGTCAGGTCCGCTTATGGACGGAGATGTTATTGAAGGAATATCCACAGTTTCAGTCAACGAAATAGTAAAGCAGGTTTCGGATCTGCTTGGAAATCTGAATATGACAGTAGCAGGGGTGAATTCTGTTTTAAGGGATACAAGGACTGATTTTCTCAGTCTGACAGCCAGTCTTAGCAGAAGTGTGGAAAGTCTCAGCTCTATTCTTGAGAGTTCCCAGAAGGATGTACTGGAAATGCTCAGTTCTTTCCGGGCCACAGCAAAGACCATGGATGAAATATCCACTGAGCTGAAAAAGCATCCTGTTAAGTTCCTGTTTCGGGATGAGGATGACTGATCAGAGCAGAAAGTTTAAAACAGTTCTGAAGGAATTAATTTTTTAAAGTCTTCATATTTTTCATCTAAAATAAATGAATTTAAGCAAAGTCTTTTTTCTGTTTCTTTCAGTTTGGGACAATCTGTATTTTTGATAATTTTGCTGAAATCAAGCCTGGATAGAACTTTAAAGTCTGCTGGAAGGGAGAGAAGAAAAAAACAGCCTGCCGTATGGCAGGCTGTTCTGCTGTTCTACAGATACTTTGGATCCTTGTATGAGTACAGGTCATGGACATGTCCTTCCAGCTGGGCGGAAGCTGAACGGAATTCAAACCGTAAAGTTCCTGCAGCACTTCTTTCATGGAGAGTTTTAATGTCCCTGCAGCCCATATCCTGAAGGGAATGTCTGATTCCCTGAATCAGATAGGGCAGATAGTCAGCCAGAGGTCCCTTGTCTACAACTGCACCTGATACTCCCTGTGCAACTTTGATTTTTGCATCTTCTGCAAAGTAGCGCTTGGAGCCTCCGGCTTCCATTGCCTCTGCAGATGCCATGCCTCTGTATTTTTTAAGACGGACACCGTTTTCATAGAAATAATCACCGGGGGCCTCTCTGGTTCCAGCGAACATGGAGCCCATCATTACTGTGGATGCTCCCAGAGCCAGAGCCTTGGCAATGTGTCCCATGGTTGCAATTCCGCCGTCTGCGATGACAGGAACACCGTAGTCTCTTGCACATTTTGCTGTTCTGTAAACCGCAGTTGCCTGAGCTCTTCCTACAGCCATGGA
>JAZRYV010000179.1:0-1532 GCA_045600925.1 Spirochaetota bacterium | reverse complement strand
AGCTTTTTTCAAAATAGAATTTACTGAACGGAGAAAGATTAAAAATGCTTACAAAATCAAAATTTTCAAGAACAGTCTTTCTGCTCTCCGGATAATATCTTGCCTGAAATTTAAGAAATGAATATTCTGACGGAGATCCGGAATCTTGATCCATCAGTTCATGGCAGGAAAGCCTCCAGCTTCCTTCCAGAAATCCTCTGCCGTCAAAGAAACCACCCTTAAAATAAACTCTGGATGAAAGATGTCCGTCCTCCGGAGCCTGAGGTTCAGGAATGGAATCAGCTGCATTGACAGAATCCTTTAAAGAACTCCGTTCTGCAAGAACAGCATACAGCCACTTTGCATAATCCTCCTGAGTCAGTTCACCTTTCTGAAGAAGGAACTGAAGATAATCCACTGCCAGATCAAGAGTCTGTCCTTTAACGGCATCATCAGTCCAGGAAAAACTTTTTACATCTGCTCCCTTTCCAATGGATACAGCTTTGTCCGATTCCTCTTCCGGAAGCATTTTACTTCTGTGCATCATTTTTGCATACAGGGAAGGTCTGAATGATCTTTCAGCAATAATCTTTTCTTCACAGGCTGCACGGACAGTATCCACAGGTTCGCAGACAAAAGGAAACCGGTCCGTAAGACGGACTGAAGGCCTGGCCGCCTCCAGAAGGAACATAAGATTATAGGAACAGTTTTCCGAGAGAAACTTATAGTCACTGCTGATATTTTCCAAATCAATAAGATGACGGAACAGACTCCGGAGCTCCTCATCAGAAAAATTAAGTTCATATTCCCACAGATTTCTCATTTCACCGAAACCGTATTCGTTTATCTTTTCATAGTATGGAGAAAAAGAATAGAAACCGTCGTATAAACCGAAAAGCCCTTTTACGGCAAACAGAGGACCGAAACTGTCATCAGCCTTTGCCGCATAATTTACAGAAAGAGCTGTAAGCCGGCTCTGATTTTTTCCTTCCAGAACAAGAAAGGTGTGGCCGAACATGGAGGCAGGGCTTCCCAGATATCCTGCTGAAAAAATCAGCACAGCCCGTTCAATATGCATTCTTTTAAAATAGGAATCAAACTCGTCATAGACCTTTACCGGGACTTTTTCCTGATCTATGTCCAGTTTTTCACTGAGCCAGAAATACCTTCCTGGGAATTTAAGAGCCGGATGCATGGTACCTGTCTGTTTAAACTTTTCAACAGGTTCAAAAAAGGCCAGAATTGTAGCTTCCATTTCCAGATCTGCACGGGTCTTTCCTTCCGGAGAAAAGAAAAATTTATCATCATCCACAATGGAGGACTCTCCGTTAATGCCTTTTTTGTAATGAAGAAGCAGCTTCCAGTAGGGATCTTCATAAAGATGAACAGCCAGAGCCTTTTCTGCAATCTCCTGAGCATATCCCTGATCAGGGATTTCTTCTGCAGAGACAGAAATAAGGGCTGATAAAAAATAAAGTGCGGCTGCAAGACCGCACTTTACTGTAAAGCTTTTCAAATTTATCATTGTGATAAATTACATTTCGGAAACACGG
>JAZRYV010000178.1:0-2279 GCA_045600925.1 Spirochaetota bacterium | reverse complement strand
TTCATTATATAGCCTTTTGCTCCTGCTCTGAGAGCCCGCTCTGCATAGACTTTTTCATCGTGCATGGAAAGAACAATGATTTTTATGTCAGGATATTTCTGTTTAATGTCCTTTATAAGTTCAATGCCGTTTCTGTTTTTAAGTGTGATGTCAACGATGGCCAGATCCGGAGCAGTCTCCTTTATTACCTTCAGGGCTTCCATGTATTCCTCTGCTTCGCCGCAGACTTTCATGTCATCGGAACTGTTTATGAGCTGAACAAGTCCCTGCCGGAAGATCGGATGGTCTTCTATGATCGCAATTTTTATGGTCTTGATTTTAGGCATTTTATACTGTTTTTTCTGACATGGGATCCTGAACTTTTTTCATCGTACATAAAACACTGGTTCCTCCCATGCTGTTTTTTTTCACTTCAAGAGAAGCATTTATGACCCTTGCCCTGTATTTCATTATGTTTATGCCAACTCCGCTGTCCCTGTCAAGCAGCTTTTTAGGTCCTGTTCCGTTATCGGCAATTTCCATAATCACTGTTCCTGGCGTTTTTTCATAAATGGTAAGGAAGATGGCAGAGGCCTTGCTGTGTTTTATGGCATTGTTGACAGACTCCTGGGCAATGAGATAAAGATGAGTGGCCATTATGTTGTCTGTTATGAACAGTGACTCGTCATGTTCAAAAACGCAGTGAAGGCCGTAGACATTCTTTGTGTTTGCCGTAAGGTCTTCCAGGGCCACAATAAGTCCTTCTGCATCAATATCCACAGGGCACAGGCCCTTGACCAGTCTTCTTGTGTGATTGATTCCCTGGGTGAGAAGGGCGTTTATTTCCTGAATATCCTTTTCTTCCTGCAGAAGATTTTTATCATGAAGTTTTTTCCCCAGGATATTTGTGATGAATTTTACACCCACAAGATGAGGTCCCAGACCGTCATGAAGGTCCTGGCCGATTTTCTGTCTTTCCTTTTCACTGATTCGTATAATTTCGCTTTCCAGCTGTTTCTGAGAGGTGATGTCCATAAAGGATGCAACGCTCATGTCAGATCCCTGGACTCTGGAAAAAGTTCCGTAAATATCCCTGGCCCTGCCGGAATGATCCACAAAACGGAATTCATAGTTTCTGGGAGCAGACAGTGGTTCCTTTTCCCTCTGCTGCTGGGTTTTAAGCATCTTTTTTATGTCTTCCCTGCTTATAAATTCAGTCCAGCTCAGTCTGCCGTCTATTCTGTCATGGGGAATACCTGCAAGTCTGGCAAATTCCTGATTTGAGGCCAGAATCAGTTTATCGGACCGGACAACAAGAGTTGCTGTGCCTGTTGTCTCAAAGACCGCTCTGGATACTGCGGAAATATTTTTAAGGCGTATGCAGGTTTCCTCCTGCTTTTCATACATAAATCTGCCGTACAGCTCTGCAGACAGAGATTCTGCTGTTTCTTCCACAAGTATCCTGTTTGCTGCTTTTTTTTCATCACCTGCATGAAGTGTTACGGACATAACTCCCAGAAATATTCCGCTGAAACGCAGAGCCATGCTGAGGGTTCCGGCAGTTCCGTCTGTGGAAAAATCAGCTTCCCACTGTGGTGCACGGTTTACGGAAATTTTTTCACTGCGCATGAGTTTTTTTATATAGGGCTTCATGAGCAGTGAAAGTTCAGCTTCCTGCTGGGCAGTTCCGGAAGGAGTCATGGCCGAATGTGCAATGGATTTAATGTTCCCTGAACTGTCTGTAAGTGCCAGCCAGCAGGACAGGAAACCTCCGTTTCCTGCAATGGCTCTGCACAGATCTGCTGTTTCAGGGGTTCCTTTTCTTGTCTCAAAAAGGCTGCGGTTAAAACTGCGGATCTGTTTCAGTCGTTCATGTAAACGTACGATCTGCTCTTCTTCCGGATGTATTTTTTTATTTGGCATTTTTCCTGTCCGTCAGTGAAAATAAAGAGAATAACGCTGTAAGATAAGGATTTCATTCCTTTATGTTTTTTCAAGAAGAAAATTACTGTCGGAACGCGGAAGAAGGGAATGGACTGCATGGTCTATTATGAGCCTTTAAAGGGGATATTCAGCCAAATATGAGCCGATAAAATCAGAAATTGAGCCGATAAAATTAAAGAGGTGCAAAATGGAATGGTCTAGTGTAAAAAAAGTTGTCACAATTTTCTCAGGAAAATAAAAAAGGATTTCCAATATTATAGAAACATGTGATAATTATTTAAGATATCATATGATTTTATTTTAAAGAAGAGGGTACTGTTATGCCAACAAAAAAAAGAAGAAAGGAAATTTTAAAA
>JAZRYV010000177.1:0-3960 GCA_045600925.1 Spirochaetota bacterium | reverse complement strand
ATCAGGACAAGATTTTTTTCAAAGGCATATTTTTTAAATCTGAATATGTCTGAACACAGGTCAGAAAGGACGGATCTGTCATCATCGGAAATTCCGTATGCAAGTACCTGAACCTGACCTGAATCAGGAACCATGCAGGTAAAGGTATCGTACCTGAGGTACAGTCCGCCTTTATCCAGAAGGAAAGAAGGCACACCTGCCAGACTGCAGCCGTTCTTTTTTGCGGCTGCAGCAAATCCGGAAATGTCCGGAGCTGTCCTGAGATCAATGCTGAGCATAAGATCGGCACTGATGCTGTCCTTTTCCGGGCCGGAATGGTTCATAAGGGATTCAAATTTTTTCATAAGCTGAACTTCAGACAGGTGCTTAATCATGCACAATCTCCGGTTATATTTTTAAACATAATATTTTTCCTTTTTTATGTGTCAACTGCAAAGTTTACTGCAGAGCAGAGTAATTTTTTATTTATTGACTGTTTTTATTATGAGCATTTTTATGCTGTACAGGTTTCAAATTTTTCTTTTCGGGATAAACTTTATGAAAATTACAGCGGATACGCATATGACAGATGTTTTAAAATCTTCACCAAAGATGCCGGATGTGCTTAAAAAGTACGGACTTCCATGTGCTAGATGCAGAGGTGCTTCCCAGGATACAGTTTTTACAGTATCCGACAATTACAGCATTGATTTAAAGACTTTCCTTGCAGATCTGAACAGTGCACTTGTCTGATGGGGACAGTTCATATTTCCGGCGGCTCATTTAAGGGACGGGGAATCCCTTTTGACAACCGTTTTTTTGACAATGCTGATATTACCACACAGAAGGTGAAGGAGGCTTTATTCTCTCTTACAGGTGATCTTTCCGGTCTTGTTTTTGCAGATCTTTTCGGCGGTTCCGGACAGATTTCCATGGAAGCCCTGAGCCGTGGTGCAGAAAGGGTTGTCTGCAGTGAGACTGACGCAGGCAGATTCAGGTTCATTTCTTCTTTTGTGCAGACTCTTCCCGGAGATCAGCCTTTTACAGTGCTTCACATGCCTGCAGAAAGGGCCATGAGATACATGTCATCAAAGAATATTCACCCTGATATAATTTTTATGGATCCTCCCTATATAAAAACCGGAAGCGGAAGGGAACTTTATACAGGACTTCTGGATTCTGCAGTGAAATACGAAAATGCCGGTCCTGATACTGTAATCATCTTCCAGCATTTCAGCAAAAACGATCTTCCTGATGAATATCTTAATTTCCGGAGAATAAAGGAAAGAATCTACGGAAGCACAACTCTGAGCATTTACAGGAAAAAGTAACAGTTCATTTTTTCTGCTGAGCAAATATCATCAGCCTGAAATTTATTTGACGTCAGTGCAGTTATGATGTTTTCTGTTTTCAAAACTGATGCCTGGAGGAATACAATGGCTGCCGGTGAAACTGTCAATTTTATAAAAGATATTATCAACGAACACAACCGTACAGGAAGGTTCAGAGGAGAGGTTGTTACCAGATTCCCTCCTGAACCAAACGGCTATCTTCATATAGGTCATGCAAAGTCCATCTGCATAAATTTCGGAATTGCAAAGGAATACAGCGGCAGATGTCATCTTCGTTTTGACGACACCAATCCTTCAAAAGAGGAAGATGAATATGTGGAGTCCATCCAGGAGGATATTCACTGGCTTGGATTCGACTGGGGAAAGAATCTTTTCTTTGCATCCAACTATTTTGATCAGCTTTATGAATGGGCTGTTCAGCTCATTAAAGAAGGCAAAGCCTATGTATGCGACCTTTCTCCTGATGAAATCCGTGAATACAGAGGAACTTTAAAGGTTCCCGGAAAGAACAGCCCGTACAGGGACCGTTCCGTTGAGGAAAATCTGCGTCTCTTCCAGGAAATGAAGGAAGGAAAGTATAAGGACGGAGAAAAGGTTCTGAGAGCAAAGGGAGACATGGCCAGCGGGAACATCAACATGCGTGACCCTGTCATGTACAGAATAATGCATGCTCCTCATCATCGCACAGGAACAAAGTGGTGCATTTATCCAACATATGACTATACTCACGGACAGTCTGATTCCATTGAAAACATCACTCATTCCATATGCACACTGGAGTTCGAAAATCACAGACCTCTCTACGACTGGTTTCTGGATCAGCTGAATGTTCATCATCCTCAGCAGATAGAATTCGCCAGACTCAATCTGACGTATACTGTAATGAGCAAGAGAAAACTTCTTCAGCTTGTTAAGGAAAACTATGTAAGCGGATGGGATGATCCACGCATGCCCACAATAGCAGGTCTCAGAAGAAGGGGCTATACTCCTGAATCCATACGTGATTTTGCAGAGAGAATCGGGGTTGCAAAGGCAGACAGCATTGTAGACTATGCTCTGCTGGAATTCTGTCTGAGAAACGACCTGAATATGAAAGCTCCAAGACTTATGGGTGTTCTTAAACCTCTTAAGGTGGTTATAGAGAACTATCCTGAAGGACAGGTTGAGGAACTTGATGCAGAAAACAATCCGGAAGACCCGTCAATGGGCAGCCGTAAAATAAAATTCAGCAGAGAAATATTCATAGAGGAAGATGACTTCAGGGAAGATCCGCCTAAGAAGTTCTTCCGCCTTGCCCCCGGAGCAGAGGTTCGGCTGAAACATGCCTACATCATAAAATGTGAAAAGGTGATAAAGGATGCGGCAGGCAGTATAAACGAACTCCGCTGTACCTACGATCCTCTGACAAAGAGCGGAGGGCCAAATTCTGACAGAAAAGTTAAAGGGACACTTCACTGGGTGTCTGCAGGCCATGCAGTAAATGCCCAGGTCCGCCTGTACTCAAATCTTTTCCTTAAAGAAAATCCGGATGAAGTCGAAGAAGGAAAAACTTTTCTGGATAATCTGAATCCGGAATCTCTTGTGGTTCTGGACAGCTGCAAAGTGGAAGAATCCTGCAGCAGTCTTGCACCAGGAGACAGGTTCCAGTTTATGAGACACGGTTATTTCTGCGTTGACCCTGATTCCACATCTGAAAGAAAAGTCTTTAACAGGTCCGTTTCATTAAAGGATACCTGGGCTAAGATCGAAAAGAAAGCCTGACATAATCTGAACTGGAAAGCCCTTATTCCGCCCTGAGAATAAGGGCTTTCTGTATTATCCCGGAAACGAACTTTTTAAATGATATCCCGATTCTTTCGCACATTTGCTCTTCCGGCAGGCATGCTCACAGGTCTTGCCGGATACAGTGTCTTTTACAGAGCCTCCTTTATTATGCCTTTTCTGCTTTTTATAATGATGTTTCTTGCTTTTACAGGCGGAGGCGTAAGATTAAGGGAAATGAAGCCCGGACCTCTTCATATAAAGCTGCTTCTGTTTCAGCTTATTTCTGCAGGTGGCTTTTTCTTCCTTATCCGCTGTTTCAATCCCATGCTGGCAGAGGCTGTTCTGATCTGCATTATCGGTCCGACTGCCGTAGCTGCTGCTGTAGTTGCCCAGCGACTGGGAGGCAGTACTTCTGTCATTACCACATATACTGTTCTTTCCAACTTTATGGCAGCAGCTGTTATTCCGGTGATTTTTCCTCTGCTGGAAGGCCGCAGCTGTGATTTTTTTGAACTTTATCTCATTATACTTGAAAAAGTCTTTTTTATGATCATAATGCCTCTCCTGTGCTCTGTTTTTCTGAACAGATTTTTCCCGAAAATTTCAGCAGCAGTAAAGAAACATGCAGGCGTTTCTTTTTACATTTGGAGTTTTTCCCTGATAATCCTGACTTCCACTGTCATACATTCGCTGGTTTCAGTTAAGGAAAGTCCAGGGATGACAGTCATGATTTCTCTTGGGGCACTGTTTTCCTGTCTGTATCAGTTCATTTTCGGAAGGCTTGCAGGAAGGAGGTACGGACACAGTATAACAGCAGGACAGTCACTTGGGCAGAAGAACACCATTCTTATGCTGTGGCTTTCCA
>JAZRYV010000176.1:0-2667 GCA_045600925.1 Spirochaetota bacterium | reverse complement strand
TTTGTCTTTTCCAGAACTTCCCCGAATTTCCCGAACTCGGTCCTTACTGCTCCCAGAATCTTCCAAATCTCACCTGTACGCTTTTCTACTGTGAGACACCGGAATCCCATCTGAAGACTGTTCAGAAAGGCCAGAATAGTTGTAGGCCCTGTAATTGTAATGTGATACGTTCTCTGAATCTGTTCCAGCAGACCGTCAATTCTCAGCACCTCCGCATACAGTCCTTCAAAAGGCAGGAACATAATGCCGAACTCCGTAGTCCTTGGAACATCTATGTATTTTGTCTGAATATCCTTTGCAAAAGCCCGTATATCCTTTGCCAGAGCCTCCCTGTACCTGGATATGTCATCTCTGTTTCCCTTATCATAAGCAGACAGCAGTCTTGAATAGTTTTCCGAAGGAAACTTGGAATCCACAGGCAGATAAACATAACTTCCGTCTTTCTCCTTTGCCGGCAGTCTGATGGCAAATTCCACCACATCCCGGCTTCCGGTCTTTGCGGCAAAATTTGTTTCATACTGGGAAGGATGAAGATACTCTTCCAGCAGTGCTCCCAGCTGATATTCTCCGAGAATTCCTTTTGTCTTTACATTGGACAGCACTTTCTTCAGATCTCCCACTTCCGTGGCCACAGATCGCATCTCCCCCAGACCTTCCTGAACATTTTTCAGCTGCATACTGACAAGTTTAAAGGATTCACCCAGACGTTTTTCCAGGGTATCATGAAGTTTTTCATCCACAGTCTGACGGATTTTTTCCAGCTTTTCATCGCTGTTTCTCTGAATGGCAGTCAGCCTCTGATCCAGAGTCTCCCTGATCTTTTCCATACCGGAAGTGCTGTCACTGACAAGAATCCGTATTTCGGCATTTATCTTTTCCAGAGACCTGGACAGTTCCTCCCTGTTCTTCCTTGATTCATCTGTCAGATAATTCCTGACGGCTGTAAAATTATCTTCTGTTCTGGCAGACAGCACTGCAAAATCAGCGGAAATATCACGTCGTCCTGCAGTAAAACTTTCTGCAATTCTGCTGAAACGTTCATCAAAAACAGAGGCAAGACGGCTGACAGACCTGCGGAACGGAAGCACCGCAGCCAGCATAAACACACAAAAAAGCAGAAAGACAAGAATTCCAATCAAAGAAAGACTGTATGCAGATATCATAATTTCCTCCGTATCCAGTAATCTGTGGACAGAAAAAAAGACATAGGAATCTGATTCCCATGTGAGGAAAAAACAGCGAAATACAGAATTTTATGAATAAAAAAGTCCAGAACAGGAAGCAGACCTTTCTGCCCAGTATCAGGCTTTTTTTACAACAAAGTTTATCATCACAGTATCATCAGATGGCGGGTCGAAAGTATAATCACTGAAGATTCCAAGCAGCCGGAAGCCTGTCTTTTTAAGCATATTTTTTACTGCAGCAGTGCTGTAGAGCTTCTGAAAATGAACCTCTTCCTGAACAGAACCGTCACTGTTGTGAAACGTCAGAACAGAACGGACGATTTTTGTCTTCCTGTTAAAGCTGTTGTTCCATTCCACTGTGCCGCCCTGTACAGTGTAAGTATTCAGTACATTTTCAAAATTGGAGGTTATGTTGTAAGGGGTGGTGACATCAAACATAAAGACACCGTGATCATCAAGAGCTTCTCTGACACAGGAAAGAGCACGGCAGAAAGACTCTTCCGAAGTCATATAGTTCATGGTGTCGTGAACACAGAAAATAAAATCAGCAGGTCTGGCAAGACTGAAACATGTAATGTCTCCGCAGAATACCCTGAAATTTTTTCTACGTCGTATCCGTGCCACACGGAGCATGTCCGGAGAGCGGTCCATGCCGAAAATGGTATATCCGTCAGCGGAAAACTTTGCACCAAATCTGCCTGTTCCGCATCCGATCTCCAGAATCAACGGATCTGTGCATCCGAATTCCAGGGCAATTTCCTTTATATATTCATACCATTCCTGATAATCAACATGTTCCACCAGTTTATCATAGGCAGAAGCAAGCCTTGTGTAGGGGGCTGTTTTATCCACTGTTTTCTCCGGAGAAAAGATTTTCCCATTCTGGAAACAGATGCTGTTCCGGCAAGCAAAATCTCTTTCTTTTATTTATGCCTGACAGCAAGATTCCTGGGAAAACCTGTTTTTCGGCTTCACCGCCTGAATTTTGATTGACTGAAAAGCCGGAATAAGTCATCTGAAATAAAATCTTTAAAAAGAGGCTGATGATGATAGACACAAAGCTCCTTGAGATTCTTGCCTGCCCTGCCTGCAGGGGAGATGTGGAATATAATGCCAAAAATGAAACTCTCACCTGCGTGGAATGCGGCAGAATCTACCCTGTAACAGACGGCATTCCTGTAATGCTGGTGGACGAAGCAAAGGTTCCGTCGGAATCTCTTGACAAATAACAGCTGAACAGTAAATAAATTTCTGCTAAAAAAAAACACTGAACGAAGGTACAATATGTTTGATTCCAAATCACCGGCAGTAAAAATCATCGGATATGCAGTAATAGGATTCTTTCTTCTTATAATAATCATTTCTTTCGGCATGCCCAATATTATGCCTCAGGCAGGCATGGAAACCACTGCGGCAGTGGTAAACGGGATAAAACTCAATATAATTGATTTTGTCCGTTTCAGGGACAGTATTCTGGAACAGG
>JAZRYV010000175.1:0-3421 GCA_045600925.1 Spirochaetota bacterium | reverse complement strand
GGTTTTTCCGTACATTTTCTGTTATCTGCAGACAGTCCCCTCTGAAGAATTTCAGATAAGGCTTCAGAGACAGCATCTTTTACAATGTTTTTCAGTTCTGTTTTGTCTTTGATTTCCATAGTTTTTCTCCTTGATCAGGTTTCTGATTTCAATAGCTTTTCTGATGTCTGCTATCGAACAAGGTCCGAGAATGCTCAGTGCAATCAGGGATCTGACAACACTGTCATCAATGCTGCTGCATCTTATGGCAGTTCCGTTTCTCTGGTGTCGGCTCATAGGCTTTACCGTCCTTTATAAAGATTTGCAGGACTTTTCCGCCCTACGAACCTCATGGGACATCTGCGTAAGTTTTTAGAAGTAAAAAATCGGAAATCAGAAAAATTCTTTCTGAAATGAAAGAAAAGACTTCTAAAAATGCCTGTGACTGTCCCATGAATTTCAGGAGATATATGTATCTCCGAGTCTGTTTACGGGGTGAAAACATGAATGAAAATCTGAATCACGAAGGCTATGCAGACCCTGTGCCGGGGGATGCACTGAGAAAAGCTGAAAAAGAAGAGAAGAAGAAAAGAGGTCTGGGTTTCAGACCTGTGGTGTATATCTGCTCTCCATTCAGAGGAGACACAGAGAACAACACCATAAAAGCCAGACGATACAGCCGTTTTGCTGTAAACAGAGGTGCGATACCTTTTGCACCTCATCTGTTATTTCCGCAGTACATGAACGATGCGGACGAGAGGGCTCTGGCACTTTTTATGGGTCTTGTAATGCTCGATAAATGTGCCGAAGTCTGGGTTTTCGGAAAAGATTTCTCTGACGGCATGAAAGGCGAGATTGAAAGGGCAAAGTTCAAGAACAAGAAAATCAGATATTTTTCAGAGGAGGCAGGACTGTGAAACTTGTATTATATACGGCAGACTGCACAGGGAATCAGACAAACTGTTTTTATCCGCATGAGGTGGTTGCAACAAATGCCGGTGAGCTGTCAAAAGCCATAGGGTATGATCATGTATGTGCCAGATTCAAGGACAGATACAGGTGCACTGACAACTTTGAGATGTCAACATGCCTTATGATGGACTGCGACAACGACCATTCTGATAATCCGGAAAACTGGATTACACCTGAAACTATGCTTCAGAAACTCGGAGATGTGTGTTTTGCACTTGTACCCAGCAGGAGCAATATGAAAGTGAAAGGGGAAAAATCCGCAAGACCGAGGTTTCATATTTATTTTGAAACTCCGGAGATTACAAGTGCGGATGAATGCAGTGAACTCAAAAGAAGAATTCACAGAACATTTCCGTTTTTTGATGATGGTGCTTTGGATGCTGCAAGGTTCTCTTATGGCTGCCAGACAGGCGGAATTGTATGGAACGACGGGTGGGTTACGATTGATGAAGTTATTTCAAACGCATCTGAAGATGAATACTCTGACTGCAGAACCGGCGTTATTACAGAAGGAAACAGGAACAATACACTGTCCAGATTTGCGGGAAGGATACTGAAAAGATACGGAAACTGTGAAAGAGCAAAGGAGCTTTTCAACAGAGAAGCATTAAAATGCGAACCTCCGATGGAAGACAGCGAGCTTTCAGTCATATGGCACAGTGCAGTGAAGTTTTTCAATAAAAAGATAGCTTCTCAGCCCGGATATGTAGCACCAAGCCGGTATAATGATGATTTTGCAAGAACTCTGCAGCCTGATGACTATTCGGATATCGGACAGGCAAAAGTCCTGTCACGGGAATATGCCGATGAACTTGTCTATACGGAAGGAACTGATTATCTGCGTTTTAACGGGCAGTACTGGGAGGAATCCAGACAGCAGGCTGTCGGTGCGGCTGAGGAATTTCTTGATATTCAGCTTCAGGATGCACAGGATCGGCTTGAGGCGGCAAAAAAAGCCCTTGTAAGTCTCGGATGCGATGAAAGGGACATAACTGCAGGCGGAAAAAGATTTGAAGCCTCACTTCAGGATGACAGGCAGACAAAGGCATATCTGTTTTATAAATCATGTCTTTCATACATGGCCTTTGTAATGAAACGCAGGGATATGAAATACATCACATCGGCTTTGCAGGCCGCAAAGCCGATGCTTGAAAAAAAGATAAGTCAGCTTGATACAGATGAGTTTCTCATCAATACACCGGGCGGAACGTTTGATCTGCGTAAGGGAATCACCGGCATGAAAGAACATGAACCGGATAATCTGATTACCAAAATGACGGCGGTGTCTCCCGGAGATGAAGGAACAGACCTCTGGAACAGTACACTCGGTCTTATATTCTGCAATGACACGGAGCTTATCGGGTATGTTCAGCAGATTGCAGGTCTCTGTGCAATCGGAAAGGTCTATGTTGAAGCTCTGATTATTGCCTATGGTGAAGGAAGCAACGGCAAATCCACGTTCTGGAATACAATCAGCAAAGTTCTGGGTACATACAGCGGGACAATTTCAGCTGATGCACTTACTGTAGGCTGTAAGCGTAACGTAAAGCCTGAAATGGCAGAACTTAAAGGAAAGAGGCTGATAATAGCATCTGAACTTGAAGAAGGAATGAGGCTGAACAACTCCATTGTAAAGCAGCTGTGCAGTACAGACGATGTACAGGCAGAGAAGAAATACAAGGACCCGTTTCATTACACACCAAGCCATACACTTGTTCTATATACGAACCATCTTCCGAGGGTGGGCGGAAACGATACGGGAATATGGCGGCGTTTAATCGTTATCCCGTTCAATGCGAAAATCAGCGGAAAAAACGATATAAAGAATTACTCTCAGTATCTTTATGAAAATGCAGGACAGGCTGTTCTGAAATGGATTCTGGAAGGTGCTGAAAAGATAATCGGGCATCAATATCATCTGACAGAACCTGACATAGTCAAACAGGCTATCGGCAAGTACAGGCAGGATAACGACTGGCTTGGAAACTTCATTGAAGATGAGTGTGAACTTGATGAAAGCTACGAGCAGAAATCAGGAGAATTTTATCAGGAATACAGGATGTATTGTCAGCGAAACGGAGAGTACACAAGAGGTACTGCGGACTTTTATTCGGCACTTGAACTTGCAGGAATTACCAGACTGAAGAAGAAGTGCGGAAATTTTGTAAAAGGCATAAGACTTAAGGAAGAGTTTCTGAATTGACTTCCACGAGTTCCATTTTGCTGAAAGGTGGAGGTCGTGGAGGTCTATACATAAACTTCACATAGGGGCAATTTTCAGGCAAAAAAAGCCTCTATAGGGAGATTAATGCAGAGACCTCCGAGACCTCCACCACAGGAGATGAAAACGGATGAGATTTTTTGCAGCAGACGGATGTCTGCAGGCTTCAGAAGGAGTAGAGAAAGCATGAGAGAGCGGGATACTGAAAGAAAACTTGTTCTTGCAGTCAGAAAGTGCGGCGGTTATGCA
>JAZRYV010000174.1:0-7378 GCA_045600925.1 Spirochaetota bacterium | reverse complement strand
GAAGAAGCAAAGGCCGAAGGACGAGCTGAGGGAAGAGCAGAAGGACGAGCAGAGGGAAGAGCCGAAGGTCTGGCTGAAGGACGGGAAGAAGGCGAAACAAAGGCTAAAACTGAAACAGCAAAAAATCTTTTGAAAGAAGGTGTTCCTGTTTCAGTTATTGCAAAATCCACAGGTCTGTCAAAGACAGAAATAGAAGCACTGTAGCTTCACAGGCCCGGACTGTCAGTCCGGGCTTTTTGCCAGTAAGATGCTTTCGTCAAAGCGATTGAATCTGATCCGGTGAACCATAAATTATACGTTGTCCGTTGGCAGAACCACGACTATGACAAAGCACCTGAGGATGCTGAGTCTGTCACTTTATTAAAAAGGTGACTCTATAAAAAGAAAGGTTTACAATGTCTGCTGAAGAACTATGGTATGGCAGACACACACGGGTATTAAAAATGAATTTATTAGATGAGTATGGATTAACTGAACGTTTTGTTAATGAAGCAGCTCTGTATCCCGAATATCAGCCTGCACGCATTATCGCTCAGCATCGTGAAATGTATCAGATTGTCACCGGGCAGGGTATTTCATTCGCGGAAATTTCCGGCAGGATGCGGTTTGAAACCGACGAGCTCGTCATGTTTCCTGCTGTTGGTGACTTCGTAATGGTTTCTTCCGACGGGCAGGACAGTAATGCCGTTATTCACAGGGTGCTGCCCAGGAAAAGTCTGTTTATTCGGACTGCTGTGGGTGTCAGCGGACAGGCACAGTGTGTGGCTGCCAACATAGATACTGTATTCATTTGCATGTCTCTGAACCAGAATTTCAATCTCAGCCGGCTGGAACGGTATTTGAGCGTGGCATGGGACAGCGGAGCCACACCGGTGGTGATTCTTACCAAGGCAGACCTGTGTGAGGATCTGCCGCAGAAGACAGCTCAGGCGGCACAGGTGTCTCTGTTTGCTGACATTTTACCCATTTCTGTATATGATGCAGATGTGGAAGAAAAACTGTCCGGATACCTTAAAAAAGGAACGACATCTGCTTTTATCGGTTCTTCCGGTGTGGGAAAATCCACCCTTATCAACCGGCTGCTTGGAGATGAGGTGACTGCCTCCGGAGAAACCGGTAAAGATGGCAAGGGCAGACACACCACTTCTGTCAGAGAAATGTTCCTGTCCCCATTCGGCGGTGTATTGATTGATACCCCGGGAATGAGGGAACTGGGAGCAGAGAGCATAGATCTGGAAAAAACCTTTGATGATATTGAGGAACTGGTTTCCAGGTGTAAATTTCGTGACTGCACCCACACCAGTGAACCCGGATGTGCTGTTTTGTCAGCACTGGAAGATGGTTCTCTGGATATGCGTCGCTGGCAGAACTACTGCAAGCTGAAAACAGAAGCAGGTTATGACGGTCTCAGTGCCAAAGAAATCGAAGTCAGAAAAGCAGAACGGATGTTCAAGGACGTGGGCGGCATGAAAAATGTCCGCAAAGCTGCAAAGGAATTCAACAGGAGACACTGAGCAGTGATAAAGCGGTCTTTGACATGGTCTGCCAGAGCTGATTTTTTCATGCAGGAAAAAACATAACCTTATTTGTAATGGAATACATTAATCCAGTACGTGTTTCTGAAGCACAGCACAGGAAAATGTTCCTGTAAACACAGTATCTTTCCCTCTGAAGACGCAGACCTGAACTGAGCGTTTTTTGCCTTCAGAAGCAGTGACCTCCGCTTCTGCCGTAAGCAGGTCTCCTGTTCTGCAGGGCTTTATAAATCTGCAGTCAGAGGCTGCAAGAACCACAAATGGATCATTGACAGCCAGCATGGCTGCATAGTCAGCCATTCCGAACACAAATCCTCCGTGGATCAGTCCCTGTTCATCTGCAGACATAAGGCCGGTGGCTTTCATGGTGACTCTGGCTTTCCCTGTCCCGGATATCTCCGGTGTTCCGCAGAGTTCTCTGTTTATAAGTTTATGCGTTCTTATCTCTTCCATGTTTTCCTCCTGTATTTCCTTCGGGAAACAGTATCAATTAATGCTTTACATGAAAAGCATTTTTTATACAGTATAAAATATGAACTGTAAACTGTGCAACATAGGATGCAGCAGAGACCGGGCTGTGTCCGCCGGCTTCTGTGGAATAGATGAGGGCCTGTATATTGCCCGTTACGGTCTCCATTTCGGGGAGGAACCATTTCTTGTGGGGCTCAGTGGCTCCGGAACTGTTTTTTTCGCAGGCTGCAGTCTGCGGTGCAGATTCTGTCAGAATTATCAGATAAGCCGATGGACCTGTGCAGACAGTAACCGGTTCCGGTCCGCAGCAGTTCCGGAACTGGCAGATATCTTTTTTGAGCTTAAGGAACAGGGAGCTGTAAATATAAATCTGGTGTCTCCAACACCCTATGCAGACAGTATCTCCGAAGCAATAGTCCTGGCAAAAAAACGTGATCTGAATCTTCCTGTGGTATGGAACAGCCATGGAAATGATTCCCCGGACACAGTTGATGCACTTAAGGATATTGTGGATATATGGCTGCCGGACATGAAGTACGGCTCAGATTCAGCCGGACTTCTGTACTCCGGCGTGAATTTTCTGTATTCAAGGGGCAGGGAAACTCTGAAAAAAATTTATGCAGAGGCAGGTCCTCTGGTGATAAATGATGATGGAATTGCAGTAAGGGGAACTGCAGTCCGTCATCTGATCATTCCGGGAAATACAGACAATTCCCTGGATGTACTGGATTTTCTGGAAACAGTGGACCGGAAAATGTTTCTTTCCCTTATGTCACAGTTTCATCCTCTGGAAACAGGTGATGAGATTCCGGAACTGAACCGGAAACTTTCACAGCAGGAATACGACAGAGTTCTGGACTATGCAGAGCTCCTGGGATTTGAAAATCTTATGACCCAGGAACTGGAAAGCAGTGATTCCTGCGTTCCTGATTTTAACAGGGAAAATGTCTTTGATTTTAAATGAATATAAAGTTTATGAAAATATTTATTCTTTCTTTCTTCTTTTCTTTTCTGAGTATTTCTGTGCTGATGACATCTGCAGGAGCGGAGAATCTCACACTGTCGTCTTTCAGCACATCAACGGCTCATCAGTCTGATGATGTGAAACATAATATTGCTCTTGCCTGCAGATCCCTGAACGGAGCTGTTATCCCTGAAGGAGCTGTTTTTTCTTTCAACGATACAGTCGGGGAGGCCTCTGCGTCCAGAGGATATTCCAACGGAGCAGTGCTTTACAGCGATTCACTTGTAATGGAGCCTGGCGGCGGTCTGTGCCAGGTGTCATCAACTCTTTTCAACGCTCTGCTTCTGGCAGGCTGTTCCATTACTGAACGTCACCGTCACTATCAGCCTGTGACATATACGCCTCTGGGACTTGATGCCACAATCAAGTACGGGAAAAAAGACCTAAAGATGAAAAACACCACAGGTCAGAATCTGACCATTCGTACTCTGGTTTCTGATTCCAGTCTGACCATTATAATATACGGTGCAGTAAAACCTTCCGTGACCTATGCTCTGGACACTGAAGAAAATGAAATACAGCTGCCTTTTGCTGATGAACAGAATATCCGTCCCGGAATGGAAATTTATGTTTACCGCATAAAACAGTCCGGAACTGAAACAGAGCGGTTTCTGCTCTATAAAGATTTTTATCCACCGGTGAAAATACAATGAAAAAACTTACAGTACTGCTTTTAACTGTCTGCCTGACAGTCTTCTCCTGTGCGGGGAAAAAACAGGTAAAGGGCACTCTTGATGACTGGCAGGATTTTTCCGAAAGTCAGGAATGCACTCAGTTTATGGACTGGCTCCGTTCTCAGGCCGGACATATTCTGTCTGCTGACGGGAAGCAGGATCAGTGTCCTGTAAAGATGCCTTCTTTTTACGGAATGAACGGCATGTTCATTACATTCATAAAACAGGGAGTCAACAGGGGCTGCTATGGTTCCTTTTATCATTCTTCAGGCAGACAGGAAAAGGTTGTTTTACAGTATCTTAAGGGAGCTCTGAAGGATGATCCTCGGTCAAAGCCTCTGTCTTTGAATGAACTGGATTCCACTGATATTATAGTTACAGTTACATCACAGCCTTTTGCTGTGGATTCTCCGGAAGATGTGGATATATGGCATTTTGGCCTTCTTGTATCCGGAGGTGAACAGGATCAGATTTTCGTTCCTGCAGAAATTCGCACACAGGAAAGACTCAGGAAGCTTATAAAAGGAAACAGCAGCGATCTTTACTATTCAGCCTTCAGGGCCGTTTCCATTAAGAGCAGAATTGTTGACAGAGATGAAAAAGAAGTTATTATAAAATATGAATAGGAATACGTTATGAGAAAAATTTTTATTCTGTTTTTCTTTTCTCTTCTGTTTTTCGGATGTCAGGGAATTCATGTCAGAGAGGATTCTGCTGTCCGCTTTTCAGGAACTGTTCTTGACATGACCACAGGGAAGCCGGTAAAGGGCGCCTCTGTGGAAATCAAAAATGCAGATATGGGTGTCGGATACTATCTTGCAGAGTCTGACAGATCAGGTTCATTTGAAATTGAAAATTTTATTCCGTACATTATGTACAATGTGAAGGTTGAGGCTGAAGGATATGTATCCTTTTCATCATCCGAAGTCCTGACTTCGGACAGCAGAAAATTTTTTCTGTCCAGAGAAGCTTCCGTATCCGGGATTGTTTCCGATTCCTCAGGCAGACCTGTTGCCGGTGCAGATGTGACCATTGAACCTGATATGTACAGCGGAGTGGATGCTGATCCGGTAATTGTATCCACTGATGCGGAAGGAAAATATGTTTTTAAAAAACTGGCTCAGGCTCCGTGGACAGTAACAGTTTCATCTCCGGGATTTATAACGGAAAAATACAGCATTCAGACACTCAGGCCGGGTGAATCCTTTAAGCTTCCTGTGACTCTGTACAGACCTGCCTCCGTTTCCGGAACTCTTCTTATAAAAGGTGATATGACTCCTGTAACCGGTGCGGATGTCTTTGCATCAGGAAGAGGAAATCATTCAGCAGTCACATGGGAAGATGGTTCCTTCCGTCTTGAAGATATGAAGCCGGGAAACTATGAAATAGAAATACAGCATCAGGGCTTTGATTCTCCTGAAAAGAAAACCGTTACCCTTAAGGAAGGGGAAAAGATAAACAATGTCAGTTTCAGACTTAATGTCAAGGCTCCGGATGTTCAGGTGTCTTCCTACAGATACACATATGCTCCGGGAAATACCCTCAGCTTTAATCTCCGCACCTTCCGTCTTGAGTCAGTGACTGTGACCGTTTATCAGGTGCCTGTTTCTGCCTTTATATCGCAGCAGGAAAACACGCTTTCTTCCGGAACAAAAGGGTTTAAAAAGAAATTATCCTGGACTGAACCTGTTCAGGATTTCGATCCGTACCAGTGGAGATATCAGGAACTGACTGTAAAAGATCCGCTGCCTGCAGGTGGCTACTGCCTGGAAGTAAAAGGTGCTGACAAAGTACAGGACCGGAAATTCTTCACTGTCACATCAGCAGGTTCTGTTGTAAAAAGGTCATCATCAGAAATTTTTACATATGTAACTGACCTGGTAAAGAATACGCCTGTGGAAGGAGCCTCTGTGGCAGTCTTTGAAAACCTTCCTGTAAAGGATGAAGAATCTGACTGCTCGTATTATAAGGATGCAGACAGAATTGAGGATCTGCCTGTAAAGATTCTGGCCCGCGGGAAGACTGACAGGGACGGTGTTTTTAAAACAAAGGTCTCCAGTCCACATAATCTTATTGTGCTTACAGCAGTACCTGATGAAAGCTATTCCATATGCAATTCCGGTTCTGCCGCATATTTTAAAAAAGAACAGAAAAAATATTTTATTCATACAGACAGACCTGTGTACAGATCCGGAGACAGCGTTTCCTTTAAGATTACAGGAAAGAACAGGGAAAAACTTTTCGTCCCTCAGGCCGGAGAAAAAGTCTATCACCGTATTGTAAACAGAACAAAGGGATCAGTCCTGACTGAGGGCTGGCTTAATCTGGATGAGTGGGGAACTGTTTCAGGAAGCTTTAAGGCTGAGGAGGCCACAGGACTTGGAACATGGGCAGTTGAGGCAGGCCCGGATGCTGATGACACATATGATGCCTGTACCTTCTATGTGGAGCAGTACCGGAAGCCGGAATATTCCGTGGATCTGGTCCCTGACAGGGAAAGTTATATTAACGGAGACACCCTTGAATTCAAGGTGGAAAGCCGTTACTTTTTCGGCACACCTGTGAAAAACGGTCTTCTCCGTTTCAGGTTCTACGAAAAGAAGATAAATGAAAGCGGAAACTACTGGCAGGATGAAAGATCAGCATCTGCATCCTACAGCAGACTTAAACTGGAAGGTTCCAGATATCTTAACGACAGCGGAATAGTCTCCCTTAAACTGGATTCCGGAAATCTTCCCTATGACAGGGAGATCACTCTTGAAGCATCTGTTACTGACAGGGCAAATGTGACTATCACCGAAAGAAAGACAGTCCGGGTGGGCAGAGGTGAATTCTTCCTGAAAATAACAGCAGAGGACAGCTTCTTTAAGACTTCTGAAAAGAAACCTGTAACTGTAAAGGCCGAAACCTTTTCAGGAAAGCCTGTAAGGGCTGATGTAAAGCTGGAGGTTTTCAGATACATCTGGAAACCATATCAGAGAATCTATGTCCATGACATTCGTCCCTGTTTTTCCGAAAACATCACTACGGACAGCAGCGGTTCTGCATCTGTAAGTATTCCCGGAAATTTTACTTCTGCAGGGGAATATGATATTGTGGTTACATCTTCCGACCGCAGGAAAAACATCATAACCGCATCTTCAGTGGTATGGGTCTATGATCCTTCCGGATCAGGACAGGCTGATTCCAGATTCAGAAATCTGGAGCTTTCCGTGGACAAAAAGGAACAGAAATCTCCCGGAAAAATAACATGTCTTATAAAGAGCAGATACACTGACGGATATGCCTGCATTACAGTTGAGGGCAGAAATGTCTACACACATAAAGTCGTTAAGCTGAAAGGAAACATTACTCCTGTTGAATTAACTTCTCAGTCATCCTGGGCACCGGACTTCTATGTGTCTGCAGTTATGCAGCGTCAGAGGGCATTGTATACTGCCATGGAAAGAATTTCTGTTCCTGCATCCGGCACGGATCTAAAGCTGACCATGAAACCGGAAAAGGAAAAATATGCCCCTGGAGATACTGTAAAGCTTGATGTCACTGCAGTGGATGAAAAAGGGAATCCTGTTTCTGCAGATATTTCTCTTTCCGTTGTTGATGAATCAGTCTATAAAGTGAGAAGAGACAGGGTTCCTGCCATGAAGGATTTCTTTTACGGAAAGATGTCCAAT
>JAZRYV010000173.1:0-7811 GCA_045600925.1 Spirochaetota bacterium | reverse complement strand
CCAGAACTTGTGCGAAAATCCGGCATTTAATTTTTTATATATGAACACATCAGACAGAATTTTAATTCTGCATCAGCTGACTGCTTAATATCAGTGAAAAAGAATAAAATAAAAGGTCTCATTCCTCATATGCAGGCCTGTAAGGGAAATTAATTCAATATGGACTACATAACAGGACTTCTTTTCAGTGCAGCCCCTTATGTGCACTACATTGCACTTTCTCTTCTGTTTCTTGCTGCCTTCAATCTTCCGATTTCAGAAGATCTGGTCATCATTGTATCGGCGTCCATAGCCGCAACAATCGTTCCGGAAAACACCTGGAAAATCTATTTATGCTGCTGGCTTGGAGCCTACAGCAGCGATATAATAGCCTATTTCATTGGGAAATATTTTATAGGAGAATATCTGCTTAAACATCCTGTAATATCAAAACTTAGAATTATAAACAAAGGTCTTTCCGAAGAAAGAGTTGAAAAACTGAAAAAATATTTTTCCAGATATGGTTTAAAGACTCTGTTTTTCGGAAGATTTATTCCCTTGAGAAACATTCTGTTTATGACCTGCGGACTCATAAAAATGCCTGTGAAGAATTTCATGACTGTTGATGCTCTTGCCCTGACCTGCACGTCATCCATACTGTTTTATATAAGCTATTCTCTCGGAGAAAATTACATGGCAGTCCTGCCATGGGTTAACAGATACAAAACAGTTTTACTGATATTAATAGGACTGGCTGTTATCTGGATAAACAGAAAAAAAATAAAAGCCTTATTTAAAAAAAGGGAAAAAGAAAACATTTCAGAAACAGTTCATGGGAATGAAGAGGAACAGCAGCTTCCATAAATTGCTTGACGTATTGGGAATTCACAGGCATTTAATAAAATTCAGTTAATTCATAAAAGGACATGACAGCTGATATATGCAGGGCATTAAATATCATATTATAAATATCTGTGCCGTTGTACTGTTTGCACTTGCAGCCTCCGCAACAGTAAATCAGTCGGTTCAGCATGCCCTGTCCGATGACAAAGTTCCTGATCTGAAAAAAAACATTTCCGTACAGAAAACTTCTGCAAAGACACACTCTAAAGAAGAACTGGTCACTTCCATCCTTGATTCCGGAATTTTCGGTGAGGTGAATACGGCGGAAACAGCTGAAGATGGAGAACAGGAGGCAGCCCAGCCTGCAGCATCCGTCACAAGTCTGACACTTCTGGGGACAATAACAGGACCTTCATCTATTGCACGTGCTCTCATCCGTAAAAACGGCGAGCAGGAACCGGGAATTTTTGCCCTCTACAAAGTAAGCGATAAGATCGGGAACAGCGTATACGGCTACAAACTTGTTTCCATAGAAACAGACAAAGTCATTCTTGATGACAGCGGGAAACGGGCAGAACTGGAACTTTACCGAAAAACTGAGGTTCCTGCTCCGGGGCAGCAGACAGGAGCTTCAGCCTCAGGCCAGAGCCTTAAATCAACCATGAGCCGGGCTGAAATCAAACAGACTGTAATGAACGATCTGGACAATGCAATGAAAGGTCTGGTTGCCGGTCCCTACAGAAAAAACGGGAAAATGGAAGGCTACCATCTTAAAAAAGTTGCCTCCAGCAATATTCTCTACAGATTCGGCCTCCGAAGCGGAGACATCGTCTACAGGATCAACGGTCAGAAAATAAACAGTACTGAAAAACTCTATACTATGTGGAAAACAATGCAGAACGAATCCAGACTCTCTGCAGATATAGAAAGAAAAGGTCAGATGATGACAGTAGACCTGAATATTACAGAATAACAGGAAACAGAACAATGAATCATCGTTTAGTAAAAAGGATCTGTCCGGCTCTGCTGCTGATGGTGATGCTTCCGGCAGCAGGCATTCTTCCTTCAGGACATGCAGCTGCAGAAGAAAAAAAAGCTTCCACAGCAAGGGAAAAGACCTTTGCCCTGAACTTCAACAACACAGAACTCAGCGAATTTCTCACTGTCATGGGACAGCTTACAGGGAAGAACATAATCATTGACGAAAAAGTCAAAGGCAAAATAACAATAAGTTCTTCAAAAAAAGTGCCGGTTTCTCAGGCCTATGAACTCATGAAATCCATTCTGGAAATAAAAGGCTTTGCAGTTGTTGAAACCAGGAATGCAGTAAAAATTCTTCCGATACAGGATGTCATAAAACGGAATGTAGAAGTCATAACAGACGGAAATCAGGAAAACATCACCACAGGTGAAAAAACAGTTACGTTTCTTCTGGAGCTTAAATATGCAGATGCATCCGAAGTTTCAAAAACCGTCATATCCCTTAAATCAAAAAACACAGAGGTTGTTACCTACCTTCCGCTGAACACCATTATTTTCAGCGGAACAGCAGCCGAAATCAACAGCCTTGTAAAAATAGCCGCCGCTCTTGATAAAGAAGTGGAAGAGGCAGAAGAAACAGCAGTACAGAGCAGAGGCAATATACATGTAGTCCATGTAAAAAATGCAGATGCAGTACAGATGGCAGAAGTTCTGTCCAGAATTCCATTCTCAGAGACAGCAAAAATAGAGACGAGTCCTGTTCCTGCAAACAGGGAAAATCACAGACCTTCAAGCCAGGCAAACCGGACCTCACAGACCCAGACTGCATCCCAGAAAAAGACCACAAAACTGTCCATTATAGCCAACAAGGAAACCAATTCACTGATCATTGCAGCAACACCGGAAGAATTCAGGGAAATAATGACTGTAATAAAAGAACTGGATACAGTAAGAGAACAGGTCCTTATAGAAGCACTTATAGTTGAGGTTCAGGCAGATAATGCCTGGGGCTTCGGCATAAACTGGATGCTGGGAAGCCAGACCGGGAACCATATTTTCGGCGGATCCAACCTGAACAGCATACCAAACTTCTCCACTTCCACAGTTGCAGGCAAGAAACTTGCCATGCCTGTTAATACAGGTCTCCAGCTCGGATATATGCCTGATACATCAATTCTGGCATTTGTCCTGCTGAATGCATCAGGAAGTGAAAGTGACTTCAACATTCTTTCAACTCCACAGCTCCTTACCATGGACAATGAAGAAGCAGAACTCAATGTTGGTGAAGAAATTCCTGTTGCAGCCAACAACCGCATCAGCGAATCAGGAACTCAGTTCTATACATACGAATACAAATCAGTAGGCATAAAACTTAAAATAACTCCTCACATTACAAATTCAGACCGTATAACCCTGGATCTGTATCAGGAGATAAACTCCGTTATAGGGAAAACACAGGTAACAGAAACCGGGACAACCATTCCGCCTACTCTCGGCAAGAGGGACATAAAGAACAAGGTATCTGTTCCTGAAGGAAAGACTATTGTTGTAGGCGGCCTTATTCAGAATCAAAAAAATGAAACAGAAACAAAAATTCCTTTCCTTGGAGATATACCTCTGCTGGGATGGTTCTTTAAAAACAAATCTGTTGAATACCAGAAAACAAATCTTCTTGTTTTCATAACGCCTCATATTGTGACAAAAGCGGAAAAGCTGGAAGAAATAACCAGACAAAAACGGGAAGAGCAGAGCAGAATGAATGCAGAAGAAGCATTTGACTCAAAAGCAGAAGATTCAGGGAAAGGTAAAACAGAGGACAGAGAATAAAAACAGGTTTTTTATAAAATATTACTGCCTTTAAAAATAAAAACCTGCTTTAAAGCAGGTTTTTATTTTCCTCATTATTACTGTTCCGGATCCACCCAGGGAAGCACTTCCCCAACCAGACCTTCATCCAGCATAGAAATAAGTCTGGATGCCTTTTCCTCAACAGTGGATACATTCTCGGATTTAAGCTTCTTCATCTGAAAGTATTCATCCGTAATATTCAGAGCTGCCAGAATGGCAATCTGAAGTGCCGTTCCTTTTGGAATATTGGAACTGACATCTATCATCTTTTCATTAAGATAATCGGCAAGCCCCTGAATATAGCTTGGAGGCGTCTCACCCTTTATAGTATAAGTCTGTCCGAAAATACTGACCCGGACTTTTGTACCTTCAGTTTCCAAAGCTGCTACCTGAACCGATAATTAAAATTTCTTATCCATAGACGGATCTTCATCAAAAACTATGAAATCATCAGAGTCATCTTTAATAACAGAAGCAGAATCCTGAGCTTCATCCAGTTTCATATCCTGATCGTCATCCAGAAGGATAATATCATCATCCAGGGAGATATCCTGACTTTCCTCTCCTGCAGAAGAGGATATTTCATCACTGAAAATAAAATTTTCAGATTCTGTAATTTCCTGAACAGGTTCCGGTTCAGCAGTCTCATCTTCCTGAACAGATTCTGCACCGGGAACAGAAACTGACATATCAGTATCAACAGTAATCTCTTCCAGTTTGTCTGTATTCAGAGCTGAATTAACACCAAAGGCTGCAGCAGGAACCACAGCCGGAGCAGGATCACCTTCCGGAATCTCCCCTCCCTGAACAGAATCAAGCCTTCCAAGAAGATTAACCACCTTCTTTTCAAGAACAAATCCTCTTTCCCTGATTTCATTGAGTTCTTTATTTGCCTCATCGAGCTGTTCTTTTGCACGGGCAACTTCCTGATCCTTTTCTTCAAGAGAAAGCCTTACCTGTTCAACAAGACTTTTCAGCTCATCATTTTCACTTTCAAGCTGTGCATTTTCTGAACGGAGATCCCCTATGAGCTGTAAAGCCTTTACAACTCTAACTTCCAGTTCCTCCAGCTGCTGCATTGATATCATGACAACCTCCAACGACAGAACGTTTTATTTCCTACGCAATCATACGACTACAGTATTATAATCGGAATTTGTTTTATTAAAGTCAATAATAAAAAATATATGCATACAGACGGCATCCATGATAGAGAAAATTTATGGTTTCCCGGGAAAAAGTCTATGCCGCCTCTTTATACCGCATATACACGTACTCATAAATCCGCTGCCTGTATTCGGAAATCTGCAGTTCGTTATAGCTTTCCGGAAGTTCAGACCAGAGGGTATCCCGGATAAGATTGTCCACAGCGGCTTTTGTTTCCTGCTTGTCTGTCCAGTGGTCAAGCTCTGCTATCTTCGCTTTAACCTTCTGGAGCAGTTCAATTGCTACCTCTTTTATCTTCTTGATCTCGGCCTTGGACAGGTTATCCTTGAACAGCAGATCATAATTCATCTGGTCCTGTCAACAATTGAATTGTATCAATATGCTTTTTCCCTAAATGAGCTACTGTTGCTCCAACAACAGTTTTCTCAAAGAATTTTATCGGTTCGAAAATTGCTTGGAGTAACCATCCATTCATTGAAGGATTATTAGGTCTGAAGCGGCATGTTCGCTAGACAAGGTATGAAGTATCCCCGCTCCATGAATTAATATGAAATTCGCCATCCATGCCAACAACGATATCTCCGTTATAGACGAGATATTGTTCTTGAGCATCTTCTGTGGTGAAATCGGATGTTATTCCCTCTGGAATATTGCGTATTCTTACGATGAGGACGCCTTTAGGAGCGTTCAATAAGGGATTTTCACAAGAAGATTTTTATTGACGTCCTCAAGCGGTACTCAACAGAAGAAAAAGGTTACACGATTGGATGAGTCCTTTCATGTAACCTTTTCTTTTTTATTTATCCTTTGGAAAGTATTTTCCAATGTCATTTTTTATGGTTGTCCAAGCGATAGCTATAAAGCCAATTACATCCACAACAGAGCAAACGGTCGAGGTCATTTCGGAGTTGTTTTTTTTGCAGATAAAAATGGCAACAACAGTTACAACCGCTACTATTAGCACCTTCCATAAAATGCTCCAAATAAGTCTGAAAATTTGTTTTGCCTTTTCTTTTTTTGCTGCCTTCTTTTCTTCCTGCAGATGATATTTTTCAAGCTCAGCCTCAAGATTCTTGTTCTGCTCAGATTTCTCTAAAAGTAGCTGATCTTTCTGAGCTATGACAGTATCTTTTTCTTCAATCATCTGCTTGTTGGAATGCTCAAGAGTCTTTATAAGCTTATCCTTCTCTTCAAGGGCATTTTTATTGGAAAGAACCTCTTCTTCGAATCTGCTTAAGAATTCTGGGGAAAAATCTACGGCTTCTTCTATGGTATCCGCATCTAAATCCTCTGGCACAATGGTTTTCCCACGCAATGTTATAATTCTTGCAGTGAGCTGATCCTTTGTGATTTCTCCAGATTTGAATTTACTTCTTGTTTCTGCATATAGCTTAGAAATGTTTTGCGAAATGTGAGCAGCCAATAGTGTCCGGGCCTTTAGGACGGCATTCACATTAGAAGGATATTTTTTCCTGCCGAAACCATTGCCGAGCTTATACCAAAGTAGATTGGTGATTTTCTCTACGGAGACTGCATAATCACTTGTATATTCAAGCGAAAGTCTTAGTTTGTCTTGCTCGGTTTGATCTTTAGATACAGTGATTGTATTTCTGGAATTTGTCACATACAGGTATTCCGCATCAATGTTTGAATTAAAAATATGGCCTTTTCTGAGTTTGTTGATATGGCTAATAAACCTCACACTTTCAAAAAGCGGTTCAGCCGTACCTAAAGATTCAAGATTATAGGGATCAAAATCTTCGCTGTAAAAATCAGTTTTATCATCTTCTGTAATTCCATATGAATTCCCCAATGCGTAATAAAAATCCGATTCCCTTACTTTGACGTCTCCAACTGTCTCGCATCCGTTGATTATGGCCTTCATCGCGACAGTATCATTCAAAATGTTTTTCCCACCAACTATTGACTCAGCACTTGCAAAGAAATCATCTATTTCTTTTCTTGTTTCAGAAAAATAACGCAGATAGATTTTTTTGTCGGAGGAATTTGCATTCTTAACTTGTTCATATAAATCAAGTGCCAGCCGCTTATGTATTTCTCCATTATAACCGTATAAGCTAAACAACACTTCTGTGCCAAGATAAAGCGTTATCGGTTTTCTGATACTCCCGGTCTCATTAATATTATAATTTAGGCCAATGTACAGAATACTACCTTCGCGTATTGCCGATAGTGCTTCTTTGATTTTTACATTTTCTTCATTTTTCAGAATGAATTGGCTGATCAGCTCAGTGTATTTACTACCTGGTTTAGGCTCATCATCTATGAGAAAAGCAACAAATTCCTCTGTAAGCGTATCTGGCCATATGGTATTTGATGGCTCTTTTTCCATAACAAAGGCTTTAAGCTGATCGATAATATCTGTATTGGCATTTTCAGCCTCAAGCCTTTTTTCTTCAAAAACTGTATCGGAATATAGCTTGGCATTATCAACGTTGAATTGATTGTTTCCGCTCGTAATAAAATCAAGGCCTCGCACAGAAGTTTTTACCACGGCCTCTGGTATTTCAAAGCCAAACGATTCCTTAATGCGGTTTTTCATTTCAACTGCTGTAAAAGAACGAAGCTTATTAATTGCAATGATATAGCTAATAAATTCAGCGAGCAGTTGATATAGATTTTGATAAGATTTGGCATCAAACAGGCTTTTCATTGTAGCAAAAGATGCGAGAATAGAAGTTGTGTTTGACTGTACCATAAAAACTCCTTTTGTAATTACTATTTTGAATTGCTCTATGCAAAAGTTAATTGATTATGCCGCCTCTTTATACCGCATATACACGTACTCATAAATCCGCTGCCTGTATTCGGAAATCTGCAGTTCGGTATAACTTTCCGGGAGTTCGGCCCAGAGGGTATCACGGATAAGATTGTCCACAGCGGCTTTTGTTTCCTGCTTGTCTGTCCAGTGGTCAAGCTCTGCTATCTTCGCTTTAACCTTCTGGAGCAGTTCAATTGCTACCTCTTTTATC
>JAZRYV010000172.1:0-1430 GCA_045600925.1 Spirochaetota bacterium | reverse complement strand
TTGGGAAATATTTTTCTCTATATATGTAAGTAGTTCTCCTCATATCATCATAGGGACTTATGCCCTCAACATTGTGAATGATTTCTAACAGGTATCCGTCATGAATCCTGGAATTCTGACGGGGACATCCCTGTATGCTTCTTAAAGACATAACAAAAGTATTTTACATTTCCGAATCCGACAGAATCAGCAACTTCAGAGATTCGCATTCCGGATTTTTTCAGTAATTGCTGGGCTTTTTTAATACGAATATCCGTCAGATAATTACTGAAGCTTACAGATTCGGTTCTATGGAAAAGATCACAGAAATAGCTCTTGGACAGTCCGATTGCTTCGCTGGTTGTTTCCAGATTCAGATCCTTACGGGAATAGTTTTCGGCAATATAATCCTTAGCCAGATTGATCAGGTGGTTGCTGTTTGTGCTGAAGTGCTGTTCCTGCAGTTTTGTGAGCTGAAAAACAGCAGACAGAGCGGAATTCTGGATAGCTTCCGCTGTTTGGTCAGACAGGATACTCAGCATTTCCCGGGAAGCCAGCAGATCATTGACGGAAATGCCCTGCCGGCTGCATTCACCGGAAATAGTTGCAATTACATCAAAAACAAAAGTTCTGAGAGGGGAAAGATCCCCTTCAGACAGTTTTTCCATATGCTGTACAAGACGTTTTCTTAATGCCGGATAATCATTTTTCAAAAACAGGAGTTTCAGCTCATTTGCAATCGTATGTCCTTCGTCATGGGCAGATTCATACATACTGATATTCTTATAAGAGATGATCGTGTCATCATTCAGCACATTGATGAAAGAGAGAGCTGTTTTGGCCTGGTGGAAGGCAGCACCAAGAGAGGCGGCACCGGTAACAGACTGGCTGATTCCGGCATAGAGAGTTATGTGGTCAATAACGGTAATCCGGTGTACCAGTTTTTGGAGACAGTCTTCCAATTTGGAGTCAATACTGTTATTCCCGGATGAAGCCAGACAGGTTAATCGGAAATGAGAATCGAAGAACAGGTAATGTTCTACATTATTTTCTTCAAGAATCTGGCTGATCTGTTCCTGAACCAGAAGACATGCGGTTTCCTGTTCTGTTCCGGGGATATCTTTAGAGAGGGACAGAAGCGCAACTGTATACTCGGGACCGGGACAGGGAATCCCCAGTTTCCGGAACTTTTCCAGTACTTCATCCGTTGTGATTTCTGCAGATTCCTGTCTTAACAGCTGGCCAAGATATGCGTCACAGACAGCCTGCCTGTTTTCTTCCAGAAGCTTCCGTAAATTCTCCATGGAGGTTTCTTTTTCCCTCAATGATTCAAAGTGCTGCACGGCTTTCTCAATGCTCAGATTGATGGCTTCCGGAAAAATCGGTTTTAACAGGAATTCAATGGCTCCCATCCGGAGAGCACGCTGCGCATAGGAAAACTCATTATATCC
>JAZRYV010000171.1:0-2404 GCA_045600925.1 Spirochaetota bacterium | reverse complement strand
GCCCATGAGATAAAGACTGCAGAAATCAATACTAAAGAACAGAGTCTGTTCATAAATTCTCCCTGAAAATTCATAAATAACTATCTTTACATTATAAGATATTTCAGATTTTTTGTCAAACCCTTTAATTTTCTATTCTGCCTTCAGCATGAACTTCTCAAAAAATTCCATGGAATACCGCTTCCTGATATGCTGTCTGCGCAGGGAAAAATTATCCCGGCTTACAATGTTGTTGCCGTAATCAGTGGAAAATACGCGCCTGTACCCTGCATTCCTGCAGAGTTCCATTAGCTCCGTGGAATATCTGCCGTAGGGAAAAGCAAAATAGTCCACCTTTTTGTTCAGATAAAACTCCAGCATCTTTTTTGAAAGAACAATCTCCTGGTAAAGAACTGCCTGCCCTTCCGGACCGGATGGGACAGCTGTCATGTCACGGTGGGCAATGCCGTGGGACTGAATATCTATAAGACTTTCATCCATTTCCTTCAGAACATTCCAGTTCAGCAGTGCACGGATATTTCCTGGATTGATGAAATCTGTATAAACAAAAAGAGTCACAGGATAGCCGAATTCCTTAACAAGCGGAAGAAGCTTTGTGTACATGGCAGGATATCCGTCATCAAAGGTTATGGCCGTCATCCTTTCCTTAAGAGGTTCAGGATGTGCAAGCATGTCATCCAGTTCCTTAAGAGAAATGACTCTTATGCCCCGGTCACGGAGAAATTCAAAATGACTGCGGATGGTTTCCAGATCCACGGAGAAATCACCCGGGCCGTCAATATTATGATAAAGCAGGATGGGAATCTCCACGGGACCTGAAAGCTGTTTCTGTGCAACCCACTCCATCTGTCCGCTGGAGGCAAAACGAAAACCGTGTATATATACAAGAGCCGCAGATACCATTGCTGCGGCAAGAATTATCAGCGATATTAAAAATTTTTTCATGGCTGAAGTTCCCCTGTTTTTATTATCGATAAAGAAAGATTTAATCTTAAATCATCACAGCTGCTTCCGTTTTTCCAGGCAGACAGATAATCAGACTTTACAAAAAAAAAACAAAATACATTATGCCATAAACATGGAGGCTTCCGATGATAAAATTTACAAAAATGCACGGAACTGCAAACGACTACATTTACATCAACACACTGACAGAAACTGTCCGGAACCCGTCAAAACTTTCTGCTGAAATGAGCGACAGACACTGCGGAATCGGTTCCGACGGGCTGATTCTGATTCAGAAGCCTGAAACTGCAGGTGCAGATTTTAAAATGAGGATCTTCAACTCCGACGGAAGCGAAGCCGAAATGTGCGGAAACGGCATACGCTGTTTTGCAAAATATGTATACGATCACAGAATGACGGACAAAAAAGAACTGAATATAGAAACAGGTGCAGGCATCAGGCATCTTAAGCTTTCAGTGAAAAACGGAAAAGTTTTTTCAGTCACAGTGGATATGGGAGAACCGTCTCTTCTGAGAAGCAGCATTCCCATGCTGGGAAAGAAAGGCACTGTTATAGATGAAACACTGCAGCTTGAAGACGGAACGCGCTTTGAAATATCAGCCCTGTCCATGGGGAATCCTCATACTGTCATATTCGTGGAAGATGCAGAACACTTTCCAGTGGAGAAATACGGTCCGGTCATTGAATGCAGCAATGTGTTTCCTAAAAAAACAAATGTGGAATTTGTACAGGTCCTTAACCGTAAGGAAATCATGCAGCGAACATGGGAACGTGGAGCAGGAGAAACCATGGCCTGCGGAACCGGAGCCTCTGCAGCAGCAGTTGCATCAATCCTTACAGACAGAACGGATCGGGATGTTACTGTTCACCTCCGCGGCGGAGACCTTCAGGTTTCATGGAAGGAAGAGACCGGTCATGTACTTATGACCGGTCCTGCAGCAGAGGTTTTTGAAGGAATCTGGAACTGAACCTGAAATTATAACGGGCCGTATTGGCCGAACACAGTCTGTGCAGAGCCGTTCAGGCCAAACGCAAGATATTATAACCTTTCGACAGAGTGTCAACCTGACCGAACTGTATTGTCCGAAAATACTGATGTCCAACCTTTTCTCCAGAGCCGTTTGGCCAAACGGCTCTGCTATACTGTTTATATATATAATCACAAAATACTAATTTTTTTTACAAAAAACCAAAAAAGTTCCGTAATTTTTTAAATTTCAGCACCTCAGAAACGTATTCCTTATGTACCGTTTCTGTTCCTCCGGAACCGGGCGGTATCTGTCAAAAAAGAATCTGGTCTTTTTTTGTTGACAGATCAAAATTTTAAGGATTATTTTATGAGAGAAAAGCATTACAGACCTAAAAAGTATGAAGAACTGAAGTTTACAGATGACTTCCTTTTCGGAAAGATTCTGTACGGCAGTCCTGAGATCTGCAG
>JAZRYV010000170.1:0-3046 GCA_045600925.1 Spirochaetota bacterium | reverse complement strand
TATGATGAAAAAAAACGGATTATGACAGTCAACCAGGCGCTCTGCAGGGGATGCGGAGCCTGTGCCGCTGCCTGTCCTTCAGGATCGAACCAGCTGAGCAATTCCTCAAAGAAACAGATTATTGAAATGATAGATATACTTTCATGACAGAAAAGACAGATATTTTAAACCACATATACTACAGGACCGCAGGAGGTGAATTCATCACAATGTACGAACTTGAAACAGAATTCGGCATGACAGGCTATGACCTCCGGCCTGTACTGGAAGACCTGAAAAACGAACAGATGCTCGTTGAGCATCCGGAAGGATTCCAGGTTTCAGTAAACGGACTTAACTACTGCAGGAGCATCTGGGACTGAAATGAAAATTCCCGTATCAGCCATAAAGGTAAAAAAAAGAGTAAGAAAAGATTCCGGTGATATTGAAGGGCTTATGGCCAGCATGGAAAAATTCGGTCTTATCACCCCAATAACCATCAATGCAAAACACGAACTGATTGCAGGAGGACGCAGGCTGGAAGCAGCAAAACGTCTGGGCTGGACAGAAATCGAAGCAGCAGTCCTTAAAAACAGAGACAAAACCTCAATGCTTGAAATGGAGCTGGAGGAAAATGTTCAGAGATCCGGTTTCACCAGGGAGGAGCTGGAGCAGGGATATGCCTCCCTTAAAAAACTTCAGAATCCCGGTCCTCTTGGAAAACTTATTAAAAGCCTGAAACATTTCTTTTCTTTTATAAGCATGTCAGATGAGCACAGCAGCCGGCCTGAAAAGATTCTGAGAGCCAGGAAACTCATTCTTATATGCATGCCTGCCGGAATCATAACTGCAGCAGCAGGTGCTGTTCTGGCATCTGAAAAAATCATCACTCCTGTCCTGCACTGGGCTCTGGATGGAGCAGCTGCCATTTTCCTTGCAGGAGGAATCCTTGCCGCTGTCAGATACCTTTTTCTGAAACGCTGACAAAAATCAGTCCGCTGCAGAAACAGTTCTGCCTGCTACAGGCCAAGCCTGTCCAGAACCGGTGCAGGACTGACCATATGCCTGTCCAGCCACTTCCGGCCAAGACCGAAAGCCAGAGCCATAAGTTCTGTAAAATAAACCACAGGCATGGGATTCTCTTCAGGCTGTCTGGCCTCCACATTTGCCTGACACAGTCCGCATCCGCAGACCAGTATCTCTGCACCGGCTTCCCTTGCAGCACCGGTTATTCCTGCAGCCATTTTCGATGCCACAGCCCTGTCAGTAAAAGAACCTGAGCCTCCGCAGCAGTCGGTTTTGCCGCTCCAGTCCACCACATCTGCACCAAGTGCAGAAAGAAGCATGTCCATAAGCACAGGATTTTCAGGATCGTCAAAACCTGTAAGCTCTCTGGGCCGTACAAGATAGCATCCGTAATAACAGGCAGTCTTAAGACCTGTAAGAGGCTTCTTCACCAGCTTCTTTACAGCATCAGGGCCTGCATCATTCATTATTATTTCCAGTATATGCCGCACATTCCGGCTGCCGGAAAACGGCCTTCCTGTCATTTCCTTTATTTTTTCAGCCGGCAGTCTGCCTGATCTGACGCTTTCCAGCGTGTCCTTAAGGCGGACAAAACAGGCAGGACATATGACTGCAGTATCCAGTCCTGCCTCTTCTGCAATGGCAAGGTTACGGCCTGCAAGTCCGTGGGAAAGTTCATAGTTTACGGAATGGCCGGATGATGCCCCGCAGCAGCTCCAGTCCTTCAGCTCTTCCAGCTGGATATTCAGGAGACGGAAGACTTCCACAGCGGATCTGCTGTATTCAAGGGCTGTGGTTTCACCGGCACATCCGGGATAATATGCAAATTTCACTTTTAGGCTCCGCTGTTTTCAAAAATTTTTTTCATGCCTGCCCTGTCCCTGATTCTTCTGGGAAAAAGAGAAAGCTTCCCTCCAAGAATCATTTTCATTCCCATGGCCATGTCGCTGAAAAAATCCTTCATCACCAGTTTAAGATGAATCATAAGCCCCAGTTCATACAGCACACCGTTCTTTTTCAGCCCATTCAGAAAAATTCTGTGAAAATCTGCAGGGAGTCCGGCAGCCTTTTTCTCTGCAAAACACATGTTCTTAAGGCTGTCTATTGCTCCCGGAATGTTTATTTCATTGGGACATCTGCTGAAGCAGGTTTCACATCCAAGACATTTCCATATGGCCCCGGAAAACAGCAGCCTGTCCTTTTCTCCCATCTGTATGAATCTTATAATTTCATGAGGCATTATATCCATGTCCTCTGCTGCAGGACATCCAAGAGTGCAGGTCATGCACTGATAGCATGCATTAACACTGATGCCTCTCTCCGAAAGAAGTTCCTTCTGAAAAGCCTGTGCTGCTCTTGCTTCGGTTTTCATCAGCCTATATGCTCCAGTTCCTTCTCGCGGAATTCCGTGACAGGCAGAGGTTCTTCCGGATCCCTGCCTGACATGTAGCCGAAGGCCTGCTGAACCTTTTCAGCTGCAAGCCGGAACATTGCAAAAACCGGAATTCCTGCAGGACATGCTTCCCCGCACAGTCCGCATCCCACACAGGATGATGACATATGATTTATTCTTGTAAGATGGAACAGCAGACGGTCGTCCGGCATGGCGAGAGAACTGTTTTTTTCTGCCCTGGCCATGTAGCTGTCCGCCTTCCATTCAAAGGTTCCGGAATCAAAGAAACATTCCCGGCAGCAGCAGACCGGACATATGTTCCTGCAGTTGTGACAGTTTATGCACGCAGCAAAAATTTTTCTCAGGCTGTCCAGACCGTGATACTTTACGGCATATTCTGCAAAAAGCTTTTCCTTTTCTGCCAGGTGCTGTTCTTTCAGTTTTGCAGCAGCCTCGTTTCTCCGGGCCAGAGCTGAATCATCCGCCTGACCTTCCAGCATTGCTTCGCCTTCAGGCGTCAGTGCCAGAACCGGCATCCGGTTTTCATCCTCAAAACCTGCACAGCCGAAAACTATATCAGTGTTCAGAGGCTGCGGATATTCACAGATTCTGCAGGCTTCACGGAGAGGAGCATCTTTTCTGCCTTCA
>JAZRYV010000169.1:0-4143 GCA_045600925.1 Spirochaetota bacterium | reverse complement strand
TCCAGTTCAGAAAGAAGAAGCTGCTTTTTGGCCGGATTCTGTACTGCCTCTATTATGGTCTGTTCAGCTATGACATCCTCAATGGTAATTTTTTCCTTAAAAAGGGAAAAGGATGAACATCCTGCTGCAAAGAAGAACGAGAGTACTGCGGCCGTCAAAATTGTTGATTTTTTCATATCCGTTCCTGATTAAAGTCTGTAAATTTAAATATTATTGAAAATAATTTAAATTATTAAAATTTTCAGCTGTAATTGTCAAACAGATTTATAAAAATTAAAGCTGCCGGTCCGGCGGAAGTAAAGGAAAAATGGCTTGACTGCTGTCACGAACAGAGGAAAAATAATATAATATATTTTTCTTCTGATAAAGAGTTCCTCTATGGAAAAGAAATCATCCACTGCAGCAGTTATAGGAGCCGGTATTGCAGGAATCAGGGCTGCATTTGAACTGGCTGAAAACGGGATTACGGTTTATCTGTGTGACAGCAGAAAGAATATGGGCGGTGCCCTTTCTGCAATGGAAAAATGGTTCCCGGATGATGCCTGCGGAATGTGCAGAAGCCTTCCTTTTTTCAGCGGGTGCAGAGACAGAACTTTCTGTCTCCGCCGCGGCATTGATCATCCGAAAATAAAATTTCTGCCTGCCTCAACCCTTTCTTCTCTGGAAGGTTCTGCCGGTGATTTTACACTGGTTATGGAAAAACGGCCTGTGGCAGTTGATCCGGAAAAATGTACCGGCTGCGGTCTGTGTCAGGATGTCTGTCCGGAGGAATGTGCCCCTTCACTTCAGGACCCTGTTGGCAGGACAAAAGCAATCGGCATCCGCAATCCTCTGGAACTCAGAAAAACTTTCAGTATAAAAGAAGAGATTTGTACGCAGTGCGGCAGATGTGCAGATGTATGTCCTGTCGGAGCTGTAGATTTTCACAGACTGCCGGAGACTGTCACAGTTCATGCCGGTGCCGTCATAGTATCAACAGGTTTTGAGTCCTTTGATCCGTCATCTGCAACTCATTACGGATACGGCAGATATCCAAATGTGATCACCAGCCCTGAACTTGAATATATGCTTACAGACTTCGGGCCTACCGGCGGAAGGCTGGTCCGTCCCTCTGACGGAAAAATTCCGGAAAGTGTTGCCTTTATTCAGTGTGCAGGATCCAGGGAAAAGGGAAATGACTGCTGTTCTTCTTCATGCTGCATGTTTGCCATGAAGGAAGCAAATCTGATCCGCAGCAGAGTGCCGTCAGCCTCCGTAACTGTTTTCTATATGGACCTGAGAAGTTTCGGGAGGCACTGTCAGGAATACAGTGACAGAACAGCTGCAGACGGATGTGAATTTGTACGCAGCAGAATCCCTGCTGTAAGACAGAATTTTTCCACCGGAGATCTTACCATTGCATGCATGTCTCCGGAAGGCAGACCTGAAAAGAGAATTTTTGATCTTGTTGTCCTTTCCGTCAGCAAAAAACCTTCGGCCGGTTTTGCCGCCTTCAGCAGAAAGGCAGGCATAGAACTGAATCAGTGGGGCTTTGCACTGACAGATCCTCTGGATCCTGTAAAGAGTTCCAGGGAAGGAATTTTTGTGTGCGGTCCTGCCTCCGGTCCTAAGGATATTTCAGAAACAGTTTCCGAAGCAGGTGCTGCAGCCGGGCTTGCCATGAGTTATCTGGAGCCGGAACTGACAGTGCATTCTCAGCCCGCTGTTCTGTCTGAGGGACCATCTGCTGTTGTAATCTGTACATGTAATGATACGCTTAATGACTGTATTGATTTTAAGGCTCTGGCTGACTTTGCCTCTGCTCAGGAAGGTGTTTCAGGTGTAATTATGGTGCCTCATCTGTGCAGGGAAGGGGATGCGGAAAAATTTGTTCCGGAAATACGAAGGACAGGAGCTGTTTCTGCAGCAGTTCTGTCCTGTTCCGTACATTTTTCCATGGAAAGGCTGGGTGATGTTCCTGCTGAATTTGTTAATATCCGGGAAGCTCAGGCATGGGTTCATGATCCCTCCGGAGCCCTTGACGGCTGCAGAAGATCCCTTCTTATGGCTCTGGAAAATCTTCGGCACAGGACCGGAGATGCAGACTGCGATACCTCCGCTGAAAGTTCGGCACTGATTGTGGGGGCAGGAACTGCAGGCATGGAGGCAGCCCTTTTTCTGGCTGAACAGGGGTTTCAGGTGGATCTCATTGAAAAGACTTCCGCTGCCGGAGGAAAGCTTGCTGATATATCCTTTGCAGCTGACGGCAGCGACATGTCCGGATACCTTAAACGGCTTGCAGAAAAGACATCAGCCAGTCCTCTTGTAAACCTTCATCTGAATACGGTGCTTAAAAAAGTTTCAGGTTTTCCTGGTGATTTTTCCTGCCTGCTTGAAACAGACGGAGAGGAGAAAACCCTGGCCTGCGGAGCAGTTATTCTTGCCACAGGAGCAGAGGAATACAGACCTTCAGAATACCTTTACGGGAAATCCCCCTATGTTATAACCCAGCGTGAACTGGAAGCACAGCTTTCATCCGGAAAGAATCCTGCAGAAGGACGGTCTGTTGTAATGATTCAGTGTGCCGGTTCCAGAAATGAAGAGCACAGATACTGCAGCAGGATCTGCTGCATGCAGGCAGTAAAGAATGCACTGAAGATTAAGGAACTTTTTCCGGAAACAGAAGTATCCGTTCTGTACCGGGATATAAGAACCTACGGCATAAATGAAATATACTATTCAAAGGCAAGGGAAGCAGGGGTTCTGTTCCATCCTGTGGAAGCCGGAGCTGCTTCTGTTTCAGAAGGTCCGGAAGGCATTTTTGTAAAATTCTGTGATACGTCACTACGCAGGGAATTTTCTTCAGGGCCTGCTCTGGTGGTTCTGGCTTCAGGTGTTGTCCCAGGAGATGATGCAGCTTCTCTGGCGGAAATCACAGGAACAGAGCTGTCTGATGACGGCTTTTTCCGTGAAGCCGAAATGAAGTTCCGTCCTGTGGATACTTCCAGAGAAGGAATTTTTATGTGCGGCATGGCCTGTGCTCCAAAAAATATCAGTGAAACCATTGTACAGGCCAGAGCAGCGGCCAGTCATGCTGCAGCCCTTCTGCGGGCAGAAAAACTGAACGGGGCAGGAGCCGCTGTATCCGTCAGCACAAGAAGCTGTACAGGCTGTGAACTGTGCATTTCTGCCTGTCCCTTCGGTGCCAGATTCCGGGATGAGGAAACCGGCACTGTGGCAGTCAGACAGTCCCTGTGTCAGGGCTGCGGTGCCTGTTCTGCAGTGTGTCCGGGAGGAGCCTCATCACAGAGAAATTTTACGGCTGATCAGGTCTTTGCCCTTATAGATCTTGCTGTTTAAGGAGAAATTCATGAGCGATAAAAGTTTTGAACCTGTAATCGTTGCCTTCCTGTGCAACTGGTGTACTGCGACTGCAGCAGACCTGGCAGGCACCATGAGAATGCAGTATCCTGTGAATATACATCCCATCCGTGTAATGTGCAGCGGAACTGTGGATCCGGTTTATATTTTAAGGGCTTTCCTGGCCGGTGCGGACGGTGTCATTTTAGGCGGCTGCAAACCTGGCGACTGTCATTATATTTCCGGCAACTACAAGGCCAGAAGAAGAATGCACATGCTGAATACGGTTATGGAAACTCTGGGGCTGGAGCCTGAAAGATTTCAGGTAAGCTGGATCAGTGCTGCAGAGGGAAAGAAGTTTGCAGATATCATGACCGAATTTACTGAAAAAATCAGAAGTCTTGGTCCGGGACCTGTTAAAAGAACAGGCGGACCGGCAATGTAGGGGGATTCCTGTGAAGAACATAATCATATCAGGTACAGACAGGGCTGTTGCTGTCAGAGATTTTATAAGATCCATGATGGAGAAGAATGTCTTTTCCATGGTCCTTGCCCCGGCTGATGTTGAAGGAAGCATAACATGTGCTCTCTGTTCTGCCGGTGATCTTGACAGACTGGTTCCATTTGCCCCTGTGATGCCTGTGAGCATGGCTCAGATGGCCTCTGAGCTGACCAAAAAAGGTCCGGCTTCAGGAGGAAAGAAAATCGGTGTCCTGCTTCGTTCCTGTGAGGCAAGGGCACTGACTGAACTGATCAAGCTTCATCAGGCGGACAGGAAAACACTTGTGCTTATGGGATTTGACT
>JAZRYV010000168.1:0-5197 GCA_045600925.1 Spirochaetota bacterium | reverse complement strand
TGCTGTACAGACAGCCGCATTCCATGCAAAGAAAAAGGCCGGCTGCAGCCGGCCTTGCCTTATCAGATCCGCATACTGGACATTCAGGAGACATGGGACCTATGCTTCTTCTGCTTTTTTACGTTTTTTTGCAGGCTCAACAGCAACAGGGACCCCGTGGATTCTTGCATCGTCAAAAGAATGATAAACAAGTTCTGCATACTGTTCAGGAACTTCGAAGAAGGAATAGGTGGCGTGAATGTCTATTTTCCCTATATTTTTTCCGTCAATTCCTGCTCTCTTTACGATCTCACGTATAAGATCTCCTGTGGAAAGGTGATGGTTTTTGCCTATGTTAATGAACAGTCTGGCCTTGCCGTCCTTAACATCTTCGAAAACAATAGTCCCGTCTTCTCTCTTTTTTGTAATGATGCTTTCAATATCAACATGAGATATATCACCAAGATATTCCTTAAGCAGAGCCAGAGCAATACGTTTTGTTCTGCCTATAAGAGGGAGCTGTTTTTTCATGGCTTTTAAAAGCTCATCATAATCTGCCAGCTCCTCGGAAAGAGCAAGCTCAAGGATTTTCCCGATTTTCTTTTCCTGATTCATCAGAACCTCACATTTATTACAGGTAAAGACATTTGCTTATATAAGACAGAAAATATCAAGTAATTTTCCTTGCATAAATCATTCCTGTCTGCCGGAAGCCAGTTTCATAAAAACAGCATAATACCTGTCAGCCACAAGAGATGCATCAAACTGCTTCACTGTCTTTTTATTAAACATGGAACACTTTCTGTAAAGCTGCTTATCGGTGTAAAGCTGTCTGATGGCATCTGCACAGCCCTCAGAATCTCCCACATTAATAAGACGGCCGGTCTTCCCGTCAGTGAGAAAATCAGTCTGTCCTCCGTGATTCGTACTTATAACAGGAAGACCGCAGCTCATGGCCTCCATAAACACAATTCCGAACCCTTCATGAAGAGAAGTCATTATATAACAGTCCGCAGCATTCAGACAGCGGAACTTTTCCGCATCCGAAACATATCCTCTGAAAAGAATCCTGTCTGAAATCCCCAGTTCTCCGGCCAGCTCCTTAAGATGCTCCAGCTCAGGACCGTCCCCAAGAACTGCCAGTTTAATGGAAGGAATTCCGGCACCGGCAATTCCCCTGAACATGGTATCCATATCTTTACGCTTAATAAGCCGCCCTATGGTTATCAGCCAGAATGCATTTTTGTCCATGCCTGTTTCTTTTCTGTCAGCCTTCATATCAGGAGGAAAATGAAAAGGCAGAGGAATAATATCTATGCCCCTTTTTATGTCATAGTATTTTACTGCATTGTCCCTGGTATTGGTGGACTGAGCCACAACTGCATCAGCACTGTTTATAATGAATCTTATGACCTTTCTGTAAAAACCGCTTTTATGCGGAGACATTTTTTTGCTCGGATCGTAGATGTCTCCTCCGTGAAGAGAAAGCACATTCGTAATACGGAAGAGCCGGCTTATGACCCATCCGACAGGACCTGTAGGCACTGCAAAATGTGTATTTATTACATCGTAGTGATTCTTTGCAGCCAGATAAATGCCTTTAAAAACAGCAGATATAACATAGGTCAGCATGGTAATAAACGGGGTCACATCCCTGGATTTACGGAACAGGGCAGTGGTTCTGTAGATATTCATGCCGTCACGAACCTCAAATCTGGGAAGATTCTTAAAATGCATGGTAAGCACATCCACCTGAGCGGACTTTACCCATTCCAGAGCCAGATCATTGGAAGCCACTCCGCCGCCTCCGCCTACAGGAGGAAATTCATAGTTTACAATGAGAATCTTCAGAGGCTTTTTATCAGTACTGTTAAAAGGTTCAGACTTTACAGTTTTCATTTTCACACCTTCAGAAATTTACTGTTTTTCTGTATTCTGCTGCTGTAATCAGTTTAAGGACTGTCGGACGACGGGAGGTCAGCACTACAGGAGCACTGTCATCTGCAAGATATTCTGAAAAATCCTTCCCTGCGGAAGATTCAGGAACAGCCATGACAAATTCCCGGCCTGAACCGTTCCGGAAAACCTTAAGTTTCAGTTTATCCTTATCTGCAAAGAAAGCGTTTATATAATCCACATTTTTCTCTACCCGGCCTGCATTTTCGTACACATCCTTCATCGGAACAGATTTATTGAGCACAAAGCTCTCATTTATGCGTTCCAGAACTTCCGTGTCTGCATGACTCATAGTGATCAGCGCTTCAGAATCCTCTCCTGAATAAACAAAAGGAATCTTACGTTCCATAAAAGCATCAATCTGCCTGTCCAGTTCACATATGCTGAGCAGGGCCGGGTGCCTCAGATTTTCATGACACACTGCAGCGGCAGCAGCCAGAATCAGGACAGCCCCGGTCGTGATGATCTGTTTCAGAAGATCCTTTCCCCGGGCCTTTAGGAATTCATCAGCCATGACAAAAGGAAACAGAGCAATAAAAGGAAGAGAAGGATCCATGTATCTGACAACAAGACTTATGGCCGGAATCAGCGGATCAAAGCTTTTCAGTGCACAAAGCAGTACGATGAAATAGGTCATGGCAGGAAGAAAGCTGTACAGCCGGTCCCTTTTCCCTGACCGGAAACATTTCACTGCCAGAATTACAGATATCAGAAACAGAATAAAGAAATACGGTCCCGGCTTGGCAAAACGCCACAGCATCTCCCAGGGCTTTATTACCATAAGGGTGCGGTTGTTTGTAAGATGACTTGCAGTTATGACCCCCAGTCTGCCCATTGGCTGGTCTGTAAAAACAATGTACATTACAGTTTCAAAAACATAGCAGCCGAAAAGAACTCCGCAGAAAACAATCAGTGCCTTAAAAATAATTCCCTTTTCATATTCCCTGTATTTTCTGCTGAAGAGAAGAATCATCAGCATTCCAGGGGCAAAAAACAGATTTATAATATGAGTCTCGTAGGCAAAAAACATGAACAGAGCAGAAAGGACCATTCTGAACATGCCCCCTCCGCGGACAAAGGACATAAGAAAGCAGAAGGAAGCAGTTAAATATACAGTGGAAAAAATCCCCGGCAGGATCTGAGTACCTCCACGGATCATGGCCGGATAAACAGTGAAAAGAACAGCTGCAGTAAAACCTGCAGTCCTGCTGTTCAGCAGATCTCCTGCCCTGACAATAAGCACTGCAGCAAGAACAGAGAACAGAACAGGAACAAGATATGCCCCTGCAGCTGTTCCGCAGGTGAGAATCCAAGACAGTCCAACAGGGATGACTATGGCCATTCTTGCACTCCAGTGATTCAGTTTATATGGGTCATCATTTTCAAAAAGATTCCGGACGGCATCCATATAGTATTTCTGATCCCCTCCGTCATCCAGAAGAGGCATTGTTATTAATCTGTAAAGCAGAGCAAAAACAGCAGAAACAGCCATAAGATATTTTACATCAGAAAAAAGCAGAGTACACCACACAGAGAACTTTCTCAGGATTACCACAGCAGAACCTCCGGTTTTACAAGCATAAGAGTACCCAGAACAAGCATCAGAAAACCGCTTATGCACTTGAGCACTTTAGCATGTTTCTCCTGTATTTTAAAGTGCCCCATTGTAAAGACAAATATCAGCACAATTATCAGAAGAGGTACAATATATACCAGATTGTACAGAACCATGTAAAGATATCTGGCCGCAGCAGTCTCGTTTCTGTCTGCCAGAATCTTTGTAAAAATGGCAGGAAGACCTGCCGTACAGGCCAGTTCAATAAGATTCACAAACAGCGCAAAAAGAAAAGTCATGCAGACTGTAAGGAAAAGACTCTTTTCCTTTAACAGCCTCCGGCCTCTTCTGTAGATGCCAGGCTTTGCAGATTCCGGAATCATAAGAGAAACACCTTTTTTAAAAAAGAACAGTTCCTTGAGATTAACAAGCCCCATGACCAGAGCCGCAGCTCCCAGTATAATCATCACAGGCCGGTTAAACCCCAGAATCATGAAAAAATTCAGCCATGCAGCCATAAGGGCAAAATAAACTGTTCCGGAGGCAGCGGCAAAGGTGAGCCCAACAATTATCATTCGCTTCCGTGACCGGGAATAGGCCATAAGTCCCAGAAGGAAAACCAGCACCCACATTGCACAGGGATTAAGACCGTCCAGAAAACCAGTGAATACAGTAAATACAGGCATAAAAACCGACTCTGCCTCCACCCTTCCCAGGACAGGAATATGATAGACATGTTCCTCAGTCTGCACCTCAATTCCCTGGGCTCTCAGCATGGCATCAGCAAGAGATTTCGGACCTGAATCTTCCGGGAAAGCAGCAACATATTCCTTTCCTGCAAAAATTACAGGCATGCCGGAAGGAACAACCCCGCGGCTGCTGCACCTGTGTTCAAACAGCTCCCTGTTATAGCTGTTTTCCGTAATTTCATATGAATGGACCTCAGGAAGAACTCCTGTCTCCGATCTGAACCGCTCAACTTCACGGAAAAATCTGCTGTCCGGATCAGGTTTTTTTATTTCATCAAGGAACTTAATGGCAGAAGCACAATGAGGGCACATGGATGAATAGAACAGTTCAACTCTCAGGCTGTCTGATGATGACTCTGCAGGAACGAGATCCTCCGGTTTCAGAACAGGCCTCCGGCCTTTATGTGTTCTTTCCGGAACCCTGCACTTTTCCCCGCAGTCATCTGCTGCAGTTTCAGAAGGGACAGTATTCCCTTCGTCCATAAAATGAAAGAGTGCGAAAAAAAACGCTCCAAGACAGAAAAGAACAGCAAGAATCTTTTTCATAATCAGAGTACCCGGTAAACTCCGCACTTAAGATAAAGAGATTCATCAAAGCCTTCAAGAACCGGATGATCCGGAGACTGATGCCTGAAAGCAATCATGTGCAGTCTACGACCGGCATCCCTGGCTGCAGAAGAAACCATGGCACGGAACCTGTTTTCTGTCATGGCATAGCTGCAGGAACATGTCACCAGAATCCCGCCTTTTTCAAGGAGCCTCATGGCTCTCACATTTATATCCCTGTATCCTCTCTCCGCACCGGCAAGACTTGCCCTGGTTTTTGCAAAAGCAGGCGGGTCCAGAACTATCCATCCAAACCTTTCCCCGGCCCGTTCCAGACCGGCCAGGATGTCGAATACATCACCTTTAACACATTTTATCCGGTCTGAAACGCCGTTCAGTGAGGCATTTTTAT
>JAZRYV010000167.1:0-6119 GCA_045600925.1 Spirochaetota bacterium | reverse complement strand
GGAATCTGGTTCTGGGTTCCCAGTCCACATACACACAGGAACCTGACAAAGACAGAACATCCGGATGTATCCGTGACTTTGAACACAGTTACAACAAGGACGGGGGACTGGCAGTTCTCTTCGGAAATCTGGCACCTGACGGATCCATAGTAAAAACTGCAGGAGTGGATCCTTCCATCTATAAATTCACAGGAAAGGCAAAAGTCTTCTTCTCCCAGGAAGCAGCTGTTGAAGGAATCATAGGCGGAAAGATTCAGGCCGGTGATGTGGTCATCATCCGCTACGAAGGGCCAAAGGGAGGTCCGGGAATGCAGGAAATGCTGTATCCAACTTCTTATATCAACTCCATGCATCTTGGAAAGGAATGTGCTCTTGTTACAGACGGAAGATTCTCCGGAGGAACAGCAGGTCTCTCCATAGGACATGTTTCACCTGAAGCAGCAAACGGCGGGAATATAGGACTGCTGGAAGACGGAGATATTATTGACATCAACATTCCGGAAAGAACACTGAATGTAAGACTTTCCGATGAAGAACTTGCAGAAAGAAGAAAGAAGGAACTTGCAAAAGGAAAGAATGCATTCAAACCTGTGGGCAGAGACAGAAAGGTATCCAGGGCACTCCGCACATACGCACTCCTTGCTGCCTCCGCAGACAAGGGAGCAGTGAGAATGCTTCCGGACGAAGACTGATTCATAAAAATGTAAAACATAACAAAAATCCCCTTTTTTATAAAGGGGATTTTTTTATCTTCAGCTGCCGTAATTCATGGTCTGTGACCGGCATGAATCTTTTTAATCCGGTCCGTAACACTGTCCCCCAGTGCAACCAGAATAACGGCAGCAATAATCAGCACCAGCCCTGCAATATTCCTGAGAGTTATCTTTTCTCCGAAAACAGCTACTGCAATACATACAGCAGTCACAGGCTCCAGTGCTCCCAGAATGGAAGTCTTTACGGAACCTATCAGCTGAACAGAAGCAGTTGTACACAGAAAAGACATTGCAGTAGGAAACAGCACCAGAGATGCAATATTCAGCCACAGCACAGGCCGCCCCGGAAGAATAAGATTCTCCCCGAAATTCAGTCTTATAATGTACAGAAGCATGCCGAAAAGCAGAACATAAAAATTCAGCTTCAGCGCAGGTATGTTTTTAAGAATTCCTTTATTGACCCAGACAATAAAGACCGCATAGGCCAGAGCAGAAGCAAGAACCAGAAGAGTCCCGGTCAGGCTGATGGCATCTCCCCTGTCATTTCTGTAAAGAAGAGCAATTCCTGCCAGGGAAGCCAGAATGCACACAGCAGTTATCAGAGCAGGCTTTTCGTGAAAGAATATCCTCATAAGCAGAGCAACAAAAACCGGATATACAAAGAGCATTGAAGAAGCGATTCCTGCTCCCATATAATTGTAGCTCAGGAAAAGAGCCAGAGATGAAAAAGCTGCAGTAAAACCGAAGACTGTCAGAGCAGCCAGCTCCCTCAGACTGATTTTCATGCTCTGGCCTTTTATTTTAAGAAGCAGAAACAGAACCGGCATTGCAAGACAGTAACGGAAAAACAGAACACTGTCAGGATCCATTCCGTCACTGTACAGCGGAAGTGTAAACAGCGGATTCATTCCGTAGGTTGATGCAGCAAGTGCACCGGGGAAATATCTTTTTAAAACAGTCAGACCTTTCATTTAAGACAGAAAACGTTAATCCCTTTCCTTACAGTTACTGTTTTTTATTCTTTTCTTCTTTAATAAAAGACAGACCATCCTCTATGGCCTGAAAAACTTCATGATCTTTCTTAAAAACTTTTTCAAAACATGTACGGGATGCTTTCAGGGATGTCTCAGCCTCTGCATACCTTCCTTTATACAGATGAATGTTGCTTATGTAAAAATAAAGGCTTCCGGCAGCTTCATTATCTGACTTGTATTCAGGAATCTTTGACTCATAGAATTTAAGGAGCTCATCAGTTTTCCCTGCTTCCCTGAAACAGGCCTGCAGATCCTGATCTATGCCTGGATTTGAAGGCCCCATTAAAAACATTTTTTCAGCCCAGGACATGTAATCCTTATGATTAAGTTCCATCTTCACAATAAGAACGCACCTTACGCTCTGGTAGCTGTCCGGATTTATGGAATGAGCCTTAAGATAGTATTCCAGAGCTTTCTCCCGGTTTCCCAGGCCATGCCAGTTCCGTCCGGTCAGCTCTGCTGCATCCCCCCTGTATTCAGGTTTTCTGTACAGTTTAAGGGCCTTTTCTCCGTATTCCGTGCCTTTTTTGTAGTTTCCTTCACACAGACAGATATAGGACAGATTATAGTAGTTTAATCCGTAATCCGGATCCAGTTTAATGGCCTTCTCGAAAAGAGGAGCAGCTTTCCCTGTATCCCCTTTTTCAAGATACATGACAGCAAGATTTGAAACAGACTGACCGTCATATTCCCCGTGACTGTATGCCTCCTCATAGTTTTTCATGGCTTTCTGAAAAACAGTTTCAGGAGACTCCAGCCATCCGTCAGGATACCGGTGTCTCACATCATCATAATAATCCCCAAGGGCCTTCCTGAGCTTATAATTGTCAGGATATTTTTTGATGAGAGCTTCCAGAACATCAGCAGGAGCAAAACTGACAGAAGGTAAAGATCCGTTTTTCCCTCTGGTATTTTCCACGGTCTCCCCAGGCCCCATATCCTTTAAGGAAAATATTACATGGTTTACGGACCAGACAAAACAGTTTATGCAGAGCTCCGTCTTTGCAACGGCAATTTCCGGATCTCTGTTTTCCGGATCTGCTGTGAACAGAACTTTGTATGCAGATTCGTATTTCTTTTCTTTAATAAGTTTATCTGCCTCTGTAACTGCAGATGATGCGCAGAAAGCTGCTGCGGATGCCAGAACCATCAGGAAAGTCAGAAAAATTTTCATTTTGTCTCTCCGTAAATTTATGATTACAGGAAGATATAATTTTTCCTGAAATTTTTGCAAGCTTAAAAAGCCTTTATTTCTTGCATAAACATAAACGGATTTCATTCTGACCTCAGGTGACATCATGGAAAAATTGTGGAACAGCAGTTATCTGAGAATCTGGACAGCAAACTTTTTTCTCTTTTTCGCCTTCATGCTTATTGTTCCTCTGCTTCCGGTCTATCTCCGGGATACATTCGGTGCCGATAAAAACCTTACCGGTATTGTACTGTGCGGCTATTCGGTCACAGCCCTTATTATGCGTCTGTTCAGCGGATACATTGTGGACCGGTTCCCCAGGAAAATCGTTCTTGTAATATGTTTCAGTCTTGTGACTGTTTTCTTCTTTGGATACATGGCTGCCGGAACACTTCTGTTCTTTGCAGCAGTACGTACTCTCCACGGAGCCCCTTTCGGGGCAGCAACTGTCTCCAGCAGCACTGTGGCTGTGGATGTTCTTCCGGAAAACAGACGTGCGGAAGGAATCGGCTACTACGGACTCAGCAACAATATCGCAACAGCAGTCAGCCCGGCACTTGGTCTTTACATTTACGAAACCACAGGCAGCTTCAGCTTCCTGTTTGTTATATGCCTGATTTCTGCAGGAGCCGGTCTGCTCATCTGCCTGACTATGAAACATCTGAATAATCCGGAACAGCAAGCCGGAATGAAAAAGCAGAAGCTTTCATTATCCAGCTTCTTTCTGGTAAACGGATGGTTCTGCAGCATTCCCATAATCTGCTTTGCCTTTTCATACGGACTCACGTCCACCTATGTGGCAATCTACGGACATGAAGAGCTGAACATGACAGGCGGAGCAGGCTTTTTCTTTTCTCTTTTTGCAGTCGGCCTTATGCTGTCACGTCTTATCGGAACAAGAACGCTCCGGCAGGGCAGGATAAAACAGAATGCCTCCCTGGGAATAACTGTATCAGCCTGCGGCTACCTGCTCTTTGCCTCTGTACACACGCCCTGGGCATACTATCTGTCAGCGCTGATCATAGGACTTGGCAACGGCCATATGTATCCGGCCTTTCAGAATATGTTCATTAATCTGGCTGATGACTCACAGCGGGGAACCGCAAATTCCTCCCTTCTCAGCTCCTGGGACATAGGAGCCGGCCTGGGCATTCTTGCCGGAGGATCTGTGGCTGAATATTTCGGATATCACTCTGCATTCTGGACTGCCTGGGCTGTCAATATTTCAGGGGCACTCTTCTTTCTCCTTTATGCAGGGAAAAAATACATGCTTAACAGGTTAAGATAAAAAAAGAAAAGATATATTATTTCAAAAATAATACCGATATATTTATTAATCTATCTCTATATTATTAATAATAAAACCTAAATCTATGTCTATTAAAACATGGGAAATATGTGAACAGGAATGTTTTGAATTCCTAAAGAATAATTATGAAGATAACAATATTCATTTTATGATAAAAGGCTCCTCAAATTCTAATATTTCTGATATCCAAGTATTCAAAAAAAACGTTGCATGTTTTTTCATTGAAACAAAAATGAAACAGGCTCAATGTGGACAATTTGTCGTCCTTCCAAGTAAAGATGGTCATTTTGTATATTCCACACAAAATAAGTATCCAGCATGCCAGCAAACTAATATAATTATAGACTACATGAATAATAATTATGATTATTTCTTAAAACCAGGAACAAAAGGAAAAGAATTAAAACTTGGAAAAAAATTCTTCTACTCATGGATTATTAATTACTACAAAGCATATAAAGATGTAAAATATTTTATTATCGAGAAAGAGTGTGGGAGAAAAAATCTTTCAAGTGATAACTTTGTTATTTTCCCTGTTGAACATTTATCAAAATATGTAGATGTATCTGCAACATACAGAGAAAAAAAAAGCGGTTCATCTATTCCTCCATATTCATCATTCTCTGATATAGAGAAATTATTAAAAAATAATAATTATTCTTTCGAAAGCCCTTCCTTTTACCAAGGGAAAGTATATATCGAAATCCATGATATTATGAATACTTTTAAATTAAAAGGTCAATCTCATGATTACCTTTTTAACCATAAAATTAATGAAATATTCGAAATAAGACGATTGTCTAATACAAGAAATAGTAATGTGATTTTCTCAATATATCTGATACACAATCAAAACATGAAAGATATTTATCAATTCCAACAAGATTTAAAATTATAATATAGTATTTATACTGCTTTTGCAGTCATACAGCCATCTGCTCTTTCTAATGTATTACTTATTTCTCTCACTATATATTGAAGGACATCAACAACAACAGAATTGCCAAACTGTTTATATGCCTGATTTTGATTCGGACTCATTTTATAAGAATCCGGATATCCCATGATTCTTGCACATTCTCTGATATGAAGTTTTCTTGGCTTGCCATTAACAAGATAGCCTCCTGTTTTTGCAAAAACACCTCCACCATTTGCCGATAATGTAATTGCAATACCTTTTGTACTGTATATTCTTTCCCCTTGCCCACCTTTATTAACAGTTCCAAGTCTTATAGTAGAATTACTATATTGATTATCTTTTCTATTATTATAGAAAGTATCATGTCTATCTACAAATAAATCTTTTGTCAAAGATTCATCAGCAAGGAGAAAGTCTTCAACATGCTTTGTTAAAGTAAAAGGCTCAGGAAATTTAAAATCAATATCTTGCAAATCATTACGAAAACAGACCATAAAGATACGTTCCCTTTTTTGTGGTATACCATAATCAACAGCATTTAAAACTTTTGCATAAAAAGCATACCCTAGATCTTCCATTGTTTTTTTTACAACTGCTAAAGTATTACCGTTATCATGTGTTGCAAAATTTTTTACATTTTCCATGAAGACTACTTTAGGGCATTTGTTCTTCACTATTCTTGCAACATCAAAAAAAAGAGTTCCCCTACTGTCTTCAAAACCTCTTTGTTTCCCACTGATGGAAAAAGCCTGACAAGGAAATCCTGCACATAAAATATCATGGTCTGGAATAGAACACTCATCAACTTTAGTGATATCACCTTCAGGCATATCTCCAAAATTTAATTTATAAACATACTGAGCAAAAGGGTCCCATTCATTTGAATAAACACACGTAGCTCCAAAAGACTCTAATGCAAGTCTAAAACCTCCCAATCCTGCAAATAAATCTA
>JAZRYV010000166.1:0-3422 GCA_045600925.1 Spirochaetota bacterium | reverse complement strand
TCAGTGAATCAGGAGCAAGTGTATGGCTCGTAAACCGCACTTCGGATGCAGGAACTGTCTCTGTAAACGAAAACGGTTCATGTCCGTCTGCTGATGCATCAACAAAAATGACCTCATCAGCCTGTGCTATGTCACAGACATCCTCAACATTCAGCTGATAATTGCTGTCTGCCTTAACTCCCGGAATGCCGAGCAGCTCAATTTTTTCTGCAATACAGGGACCAATGCCGTCGTCCTGACGGCCGGGGTTCCCGTATCCGTAAACATAAACCTTTTTTCCCACAGATTATTTTGCTTTTCTGTCAAGAACAGTTCCGTCAGCTGCTTCAAGAGTTATTTCCATAGGCATCTGACCAAGAGCATGTGTTGCACAGCTCAGACATGGGTCATAGGCTCTGATGACCATTTCAACACGGTTCATCATTCCTTCAGTAATCTCTTTTTTTCCGTTGAAAACCCTGCTGGCCACAATATTTACAGCTTCATTCATAGGCTGATTGTTGTTTGTTGTGGAAACAATAAGGTTTGCCATCTCAATCTGATCATTATCGTCGATGCGGTAATGATGGAAAAGAGTTCCTCTTGGAGCTTCTACTATGCCAACGCCTTCTTTCTGTTTTGTTCCTTTTGTTACAAGATCTGTGCTCTGAAGGTCAGGATCATTGAGAAGATCCCTTACAACTTCTGCAGCATGAAGAAGTTCAATAAGCCTTGCCCAGTGCATATGCATGGACATATGATTAGGCTTTCCGTGAGTGTAGGCTTTGTAGATTTCAAATTCCTTCTGCGCAAGAGGTGAAGGAATAAAATCAGCAGTATTGAGACGTGCAAGAGGACCTACTGTGTACCATCCTTTCTCCTGTCCCAGATTTCTGAGGAACGGGAACTTCATGTATGTCCAGGATTTTACACCTTCGCCGATATATTCTGCATATTCCTGACAGTCCACATCATTGAGGATTTTCTTTCCTTCAGGATCAACAGCTCTGAGCACTCCGTTGTAAAGATCCATTGCACCGTCTCTGCGTACAATGCTGAGATGATTTGAAGGAAAAACTGCAAAACTGTCGATCATGTCTCTGTTCTTTGCATGATAGGCCTTAAAGAAATCAACGGCTTCCTGTGCCCACTGAATAACAGTATCTATATTCAGAGGATCCGGTCCGTGGAGAAACCTGTCTCTGTCTTCAATGCTGAGATTTCTGTTAACTCCGCCGGGGATTCCGCCTGTTCCGTGAATCTTCTTTCCTGCCGTAGCTTTGATTATTTCCTGACCGAATTTACGGAGCATAACTCCGTGGACAGCCAGTTCTTTGTTTTCCATGGCAAGTCCAATAACGTTTCTGACTGCAGGATCTGCATCTGCTCCGAACAGAAGATCCGGTGCAGACAGATGGAAGAAATGCAGAGCATGAGACTGAAGAATCTGTGCATAATGGGTCAGACGTCTTACCTTTTCTGCTGCAGGCGTAAGCCCAAGACCTGTTCCTGCACCGACAATAACGTCCATGGCCTTTGCTGCTGCCAGATGGTGACTTACAGGACAGATACCGCAGAGACGCTGAACCATAACAGGAACTTCCCAGTAAGGTCTTGACTGAAGGAATCTTTCAAACCCACGGAATTCAACAATATGCAGCCTGGACTGTTCTACGTTTCCGTTGTCATCCAGCCTTACAGTTACTTTTCCGTGACCTTCTACTCTGGTGAGTGGTTCTATAACTATTTTTTTGCCCATATTGTTTCCTCGTTAGTCAAACTTGATAATTTCGTAGGGAAGATCCATTTCCCTTCCGTTGATAAGTGCAACCAGAGCATTCCAGATAAGCTCCGGAGATGGAGGACATCCCGGAAGGAAGTAATCTATCTTTACGATCTCATGACACGGATAGACACGGTCAAGAAGCATGGGTATGTCATCATCATTCGGTATGATGTTTTCGCTGTTGTTCCCTGCAACCGTCGGACCGTTCAAATATGCTTCTTCAAAGCATTCCTTTACTGTGAGGCTGTTTCTCATGGCCGGTATACCGCCCATAATTGCACATTCCCCCATGGAGATGAGGATATCACAGTTCTTTCTGAAATCGCGGAGGTTCTGCACATTTTCATGATTGCAGCATCCTCCTTCTATTATGCCTATCCTGCAGTGTTTTGTAATGGTCTTTATATCATCTATAGGAGATTTATTGAATTCCACCAATTCTATAAGATCAAGAATCCGTTCATCTATGTCAAGCAGGGACATGTGACATCCGAAACAGCCTGACAGAGAAGTTGTACATACTACCGGTTTACTCATTATTTCCTCCTTTCAGGTTATTCCTCAATATCGCTGCCTATAGGCTTATGATCGAATTTTCTGTTTCCGATTGGAACCTTAAAACCAATTTCCTTGCAGATGATTGCACCTACAGGACAGAGAGACATGGCGTATTCTGCCTGTGCGTCTGTCATCTTTTCTGCCTGCTCCATATCGATCAGAACTCTGGTTTCATTTCCTCTGTTAACAAGACCGAAAACATGTTTTCCGTCCTGGGAAAGAAGACCTCTGATGCAGCGCTGACACTTGATGCATCTGTTGCTTTCATGGATGATTTTAGGGGAATCACCGTTGACTGCCATTTTAGGCCACAGATACGGGAATCTTGGAACAAACATTTTATATCTGTATGCAAGTCCCTGAAGCTCGCAGTTTCCGCTCTTTTCGCAGCTTGGGCAGAAATGATTTCCTTCTACAAAAAGCATTTCAACAACTGCCTTTCACATATCCTCCAGTTCAGGAATCATGTTTTCTATAACCATTCCTTCGGAAACAGGAGTATAGCAGGCTGCCATATTCCTTCCGCCCACCTTTACAGTACAGAGTCTGCAGGAACCGGCAGGTTTGAGTCCGTCATAATGACAGAGTACAGGAATATATACACCGTTGGCCTTTGCAGCCTCAACAATTGTCTGGCCAGGTTCTGCAGTGCAGTCCCTGCCGTCTATCTTAAAGTTTATTTTTCCCATTTCAACGCCCCTCTACAATGGACTTTCTTCCGGAAGCTTCGCAGGATTCCCTGACAGCTTCTGAAAGATCGAAAGCTGTAACGTAATCAGTTCCCTTGATAAGTCTGGATTCATAGAGATCCCTGAATCCCTTTATTGTGGTAAGAATACAGTTGGGGGATGCAGTTCCCAAACCGCATCTGCTCATACTGCGTACAATACCGCACCAGTTTTCCAGCTCTTCCAGATCCTTTTCCGTTCCGAAACCGTTTATGATCTTTTCCAGTTTGTTTTTGAGAATGACATTTCCTGCTCTGCACGGTGTGCACCATCCGCAGGATTCCTCTATGAAAAATTCCATAAAATTATGCACAACTTCGAGAAGATCAGTCTTTGGTCCTATGATTATTACGGATCCGCCGGTGGAAAGA
>JAZRYV010000165.1:0-14691 GCA_045600925.1 Spirochaetota bacterium | reverse complement strand
TCACAGACATATTAATATAGAGCATTATTTTAATGTCAAACTAAAATTTCATGTAAAAAAAAAAAACGCTGCGGTTACCGCAGCGTTTTTTCAGGGAAACAAAAGTATTTAATTGGATGTAATCTGAATCTTTCTAGGTTTAATCTCTTCTTTCTTCGGAAGAGTGACTGTAAGCACTCCGTCTGCTGCTGAGTCTTTTATGCCGCTGCCGTTTACGTCACTGCCGACACTGAAACTTCTGCTGTAATTATACAGTGAATATTCCCTGTACCTGAGATATGCAGAGGAATCATCCTCAGTTATCTTTCCGTTTACATAAAGGATGCTGCCGTCCAGTGTGATATCAACATCTTCTTTTTTTACACCGGGCATATCTGCCTTTATAACATATTCATTTTCAGTTTCAAAGATATCAGCCTGAGGAACTGTTGCTCTTTCATTGTGGCTGCAGCTGTCTGTTTTAATTATATTAACTTCAGATGTCATTTTTTTTCTCCTGTTATTTTATCTCGATCTTTCTGGATCTGGATGCTTCGCTCTTTTCCATGGTAACTGTAAAGACACCGTCTGCAAGAGTGGCAGAAATCTTTTCCCGGTCCACATCAAAAGGCAGGCTGATGGCCTTCCGAAAAGTTCCGAAATTCCTTTCTGTCCTCAGATAATGTTTATCTGCACAGTCAGATTTTTTCTCACCTTCTATTTTAAGCACTCTGTCTGCAAGTTCTATGTTAAGGTCCTCTGCCTTTACTCCCGGCATAAGAGCCTTTATCGTGAGCTGATCTCCGTTTTCGTAAAGATTGAACAGAGGAACTTCCTTCACTGAATGTGCATTTCTGAAACAGCTGTTTACCAGGTCTCTCAGTTTGAGTGCGTCATCAAAAACATCATATGTACAGTACATCTTTTTTCTCCTTTTGTTTATTATTTTTCCGGTTCTGTCCCGGACATCTTTTAAAGAGGAGCTGTACCTGACAGCCCCTCTCAGGTATTACATAACAGTTATTTTTTTCGGCTGTTTTGTTTCGCTCAGAGGAACATCTATGCTGAGGACTCCGTTTTTATACTCAGCTTTGATTTCATCTGCCTTAATGCCCTCAGGAAGAACAACTTTCCGGCTGAAGCTTCCGAAAAATCTTTCGGAAACAACGCAGTGTCCTTTCTGTTCTTCAGTTTTTTCTTCTTTTTTTTCACCGGCAATTGTAAGGACATTATCAGAAATCGTTACATTCAGATCATTTTCAGTGATTCCTGGAACTTCTGCCTTTACATGAACTGCTCCTTCTTTTTCCTCCACATCTATTCTCGGAGCCCATCCGGATTCCATCAGATCTGTGGGATTAAAAGAAAAGAAATCGTCAAAAACATCCTGAATATTCTTCCTGAACAGAGCACCGGGATTTTCATCTTTTCTACTTGCAATATTCCATTTCATAACAGGACCTCCGTTTATTATTTGTCCGCTTTAATTGTTAGCACTCACCTTTACTGGTTGCTAACAATAGTTTATGTGTTTTCATACGGAAAAAAGTTTCAAAAAAAATATTATTTTTTTAACTTTTTCCTGAAACATAATTTTTTTAAATCAGCAGAGCCGAATGATTCACTGGATTATGCAGATATTATTAAGCAAATTTTCTCTTAAATCAGCGGTTTCTTAATTAAAAATTTCTCGACAGGTTTACAGGCCGTGAAACATTCTGAAACAGAATAAAAGACCACAGAGGGCCATATGTTTGACAGGAAAACAGATTTGGAAAGATACCTGAAAAAAGAAGAAAAGATTATAACTCTTACAATGCCGGCTCAGCTTCCTGCAGAACTGCCTGAAACAGTGATCTTTACAGATTCGGACTGCAGAAAAATAATTCCACTTCTTGAAACTGCAGCATCCCCTGTAAAACGGCTGATTTTTCAGGGATGCATCAGCCATCAGACAATAAGGCCATGGCTTAAAAAAAACGGATATATTATATACGGAGAGGACCTGTGCCCGGAAGGTGAAAGTTCTCTCTGCATGACAACTGCTGCTGTACTGGAAAACATGGCTTCTGAACGTGAAATGCAGATTTCGGACGGTGCAGCTGTGGCAGAATCCTTCTTCGGAGTAAGCGACGAAGAGCTGCTGAACGAATTTCCGCTTCTTCTGCGGGTAGAGAACAATACACTCCTGCCTGTTCTTTTGTACAATTCCTTAACAGAACTGGAAAAAAGAGCTGCAGAGCTGTCTGATGATGCCCCTGCCAGACAGGAACTGCTGCTTAAAAAGGACCGTATATCCCTTATGGTTCAGAATATTTTTACAATGCAGTAAAAGGAGGATTTAATGGAACTTACTGACCTGATCTATTCAAGACACAGCATCCGTAATTTTACAGAACAGGATGTGCCGGATGAAGACATTATGAAAATTCTGGATGCCGTCCGGGTTGGCCCCTCATCGGAAAATTTCCAGAACTGGCATTTCATTGTCATTAAAAACCGGGATTTCATGAACAAAATGGCAGATCTCATCCGGGAAAAGCTGGCAGAAGTTGTGGCCGAACTGGAAAAAGTTGATGAGAAACGCGCTTCCAGATTCAACAAGTTCATAAACCACTTCACGCTGTTTTATCTCAAGGCTCCGGTACTTATCCTGGTTTATTCTTTCACTGCACCTCCTGCCGGATATCCGGAATTTCAGATGATCGGAAAACCTCAGGAGGAAATTGATCATCTGCTGCTCCAGAATACAGGAATGCAGGGCCTTGGAGCATCTCTGGAACAGGGCGTTCTCCGGATGATGGAACTTGGCTACGGTACATGTCTCATGACAAGCCAGAACTGGCTGCACCGTGACATAGAAGAACTGGTAAAGAAGGAAATCGGCTTTGAAAGAGAAGGCTGGTTTCTTGCCAATATGCTTCCTGTTGGTGTTCCTGCAGGAGAGCCAAAATTCCCTTCCAGAAAACCTCTGGAAGAAATGGTGACTTTTTATAAATAGTCCCTGGCAGATGAATGTCAAATGCTGTTTATTATATAAGAGCTGTTCCTGTCCTTATTGCCATTCTCATGTCAGTACTGGACGTCAACATACTGAATATTTCCCTGCCTGTACTTGCTGAAAATTTCGGCACTTCACCATCCGTCACTATATGGGTGGTGAATGCCTATCAGCTTGCCATCACCATGACACTGCTTATTTTTGCAGCCCTTTCTGATATTAAGGGCTACAGAAACATCTTCTCTCTGGGTCTGGTTCTTTTCACCGGAGCTTCGCTTATGTGTGCCTTTTCTCCTTCCCTTCCTGTGCTTATATGTGCACGCATGCTCCAGGGGCTGGGGTCCGGAGCTGTAATGAGTGTTAATTCTGCAATTATACGGAGTATTTATCCGCCGGAAATCCTTGGTCGTGGCATAAGCCTTAATGCAGTGGTTGTGGCGGCAGGCATATCCGCCGGTCCCTCCATTGCCGGACTGATTCTGTCTGTGGCTTCCTGGCACTGGCTGTTCATAATCAATGTGCCGCTTGGCATCATCGCACTGATTATGATATGGAAACTGGTTCCAGATACTCAAAAAAGGCTTTCCGGAAAGATCCATTTTACAGACTGTATCGGGAATGCTCTGACTTTCGGTCTGTTTATATGGACGCTGGACAGCATAGGGTGCAAAACAGAACCTGCAGTTTTGGCACTTCAGGCAGCTGTTCTCGTTCCTGTATGCTTTTTTTATATACGCAGACAGCTCAGGGCCGAAGTTCCGATTCTGCCTGTGGATCTTTTAAAAATAAAATTTTTTACACTGTCCCTGTGCACAAGCCTGTGTTCATTTACGGCCCAGATGCTGACACTGGTTTCACTGCCGTTTTACTGTCAGACAATTCTTCATTTTTCTCCTGTTGAAGCAGGTCTGACTGTCACGCCCTGGCCTCTGGCAATACTGGCTGCTGCCCCTCTGGCTGGAAGACTGGTGGAAAAATTTCACCCTGCAGTCATAAGCGGAACAGGACTTATCATGATGGCCGGAGGCCTTATGCTGCTTGTTTTTCTTCCGGATAATCCGGAAGCCACTGATATTATGTGGAGAACAGCTATTGCCGGTGCAGGTTTCGGCCTTTTCCAGACGCCGAACAATGTGGCCATAATTTCATCTGCACCGAAGAAGCGCAGCGGAGGCACAGGAGGGGCTCAGGGAACCACAAGAGTTCTTGGACAGACTGTGGGTACAACAGCAGTGTCCATAGTTTTTGCACTGACAGGAAGCCCGTCATATGCATGGATCTGTCTTCTTGCAGGAGCATGCTGCGCAGCAGCTGGAGCAGTGCTCAGTTTTTCACGGACAGGGATAAAAAACTACAGATCATCCTGATCAGCGGATACCCGGTCTCCCTGAATAAAAGGCATGACATGCGGCAATGGCCAGTGCATCTGCAGCATCATCAGGCTTTGGAATTTCCTTAAGACCGAAAATTCTGGCTATCATTGTCTGCATCTGCACCTTTCCTGCCCTGCCGAAGCCTGTAATGGCTTTTTTTACCTGAACAGGAGCATACTCTGAATAATCAATGCCTGACTGGCGGAATGCAAGGAGCACTACACCAATAGTTTTGGAAACATCAAGAGCAGTGGTGGTATTCCTTGAAAAGAAAAGTTTTTCTATGGCAGCGTGTTCCGGACTGTATTTTTTTATTATATCCAGAAGTTCTGAATAAATCTGAAGAAGACGGAAGTCTATTGGTTCCCCCGGAGGAGTCTGTATTGTTCCGTAAGCTGCAAGTTTAAGACCGGAATCAATAACAGACCATCCGAGAATACCGTAACCAGGATCAATACCTATGATCCGCACTATTCCTCAAGCTTTGCCATGATTTCGTCAGGAATGTCATAGTTTGCATAGACATTCTGAGAGTCATCCTGATCTTCAAGAAGTTCCACTATCCTGAGACACTGACCGGCCTTCTTTTCATCAAGGGTAACGGTTGTCTGAGGCACATAGGTGAGATCGTTCATGGACATTTTAAGTCCCTTGTTCATAAGGAATTCAGATACTTCGTTGAATCCTTCGGGAGCTGTTGTAACGGAAATGCCTTCATCATCGGAAGAAATGTCTTCGATATTGAAATCAAGAAGTTCTTCCATGAGTTCATCTTCTGTTGTCTGACCAGGCTCGATAACGATCATTCCCTTACGGTCGAAAAGATAGCTTACAGAACCACTGTCTCCCATATTTCCGCCGTTCTTTGAAAAGATTGTACGGATTTCAGGAGTTGTTCTGTTTCTGTTGTCTGTAAGACAGTCAACCATAATAGCAACTCCGCCCGGGCCGTACCCTTCGTAGCGGATTTCTTCATAAACCACTCCGTCCAGATTGCCTGAACCTTTCTTTATGGCCCTTTCAATATTGTCATTAGGCATATTGATGGATTTGGCCTTGTTGACTGCAGTTCTGAGACGTGGATTTGAATCTATATCCTCTCCACCTGCCTTGGCAGCAACAGTAATTTCTCTGATAATTTTTGTGAACATGGCGCCGCGTTTTGCATCAATTGCACCTTTTTTACGCTTTATGCATGACCACTTGGAATGTCCTGACATAATTTTTCCTCCAGCAAATTTCGCAGTATATATATAAATCAGCAGGCATTTTTGGCAAGAATTTAATAGCCCCGCTTAATTTTCAACTGTAATTTTATTATATTTTCTCTTGCTTCCGAACTTCGGAAATCAAAAGCTCTGGCCTGATCATAGTACTTTACGGCAGCCTCGTAATCCTCCATCCGTTCACAGCACTGTGCCATGTTCCATCGTACAGCACCGCAGTTGAGATCCCTGTATTTTCTGCTGATGACTGACAGCTCCAGGCCGGCCTTCCCGCGCTGATTTTCCAGATCCTCATATTCCCGGAAGCGGCTGTAATCCTGTCTGCTGATGATGCCGGTTTTCAGTTCGCTGATCTGTCCGGACAGAGTATTTATGCGGTCTGAAAGGTCATCAGCCATCTGCCTGACTCTGTCCTGAAAAACAGAAGCCTTTTCGTAGGCCTCCAGAGCCTTTCTGAAGTTAAGATCGCTGAAATATATATCTCCTGTGTATTCCCAGGCTCTGGAATGACGGAACACATCGCTTTCCGGAACATATTCCATGGATGCGGCAAACTCCTTTAAGGCCAGACTGTGATTCCCGGTTCTGGCAAAGGCCGTATATCCGAGGGCAAAATGAATGCTGCCGTCAGAAGGATTTTTTTCCAGATACCGGATATACATTTTTTCCGTCTCCAGAAAGTATCCCAGGTCCTCATTAAGTCCTGCGGCAAGAAGATACAGATCCGGAGAAAAATTTTCTGTGCTGTCCATATATCTGCGGATATGATACAGGGCCTTCTTCTTTTCAGGTGTATCGGAAAGTTCCCGGCCCAGTTCCAGGGAACAGGAGTAATTTTCCGGATTCATGGAAAAGGCCGCCTCCAGGGCACTGATTCTGGCCTGCTTTTCTCCGGTTTTGCCGTAGATCCCGGCCAGCATATAATACAGCACATCATCCGTTCCCTGCTTTGGCATATGATACCTGAAGGCCTGACACACGGAGCTGACTGCCTCACGGTAAAGCCCCAGCTTTTCACAGCATTCCGCAGCGGATTTATGAAGGGAAAAGAGCTCCGGATTCTCCTCAATGAAAAGTCCGCCGGCTTTCCTGATGCGGTAGATCTTCATGGGATCCTTCCCTGAGGCTTCGTCCTGTTCAGAGAAAATATTCCGGACTGCAGACGGAACCTGACGATCCTCATTTCTCTTCTGATAGATGTCAGAAAGACGATGGCTGATGATATCCAGAGCTTCCTGATAACGGCCGGCGGAATAAAGGGACTGAAAGTCCTGGGCCTGCAGAAAGGGAACCATCAGACATATAAAAAACAAAAGAATCAGAAACCCTGAAAAGATTTTTCCCCGCATAAAATCACACTTTTTCCTGTTTCAAATATCGGATAAAAAACAGAAAAGTTGTTGTAATTATTAAGGCCTTTTAAGTTTTATTTAAAATGACGTTATTTTTCCTGTCCGGAGTTCTGGATGACACTAGTTACAGCTTTCAGCTATTCAGATATAAAGCAGAGACGTCTGCTTCTGGCAGATGCCTTCATGTCCGCTGCTGTTCTCTTCTTCATTCTTTTCAGCATATGCTGCGGAGACAGAATGCGGAATATCTGTCTTCCTGCAGACAGATATTTTATCCTTTCCCTCCTCCTGTTCCTTGTTCCTGGAGCGGTTTTAGGAAGATTCCTGTTCCGGAGGATAAAAGCCACAGGCATCCTTCTTTTTATGATGGATATCATTGCTGCTGTTCCATGTGCTGCATATGTTCTTCGGTTTCTGATTTTCCCGGCATGGGACGATTCGTTTTTTCTGCTGTCGCCATACACCTTTGAAAACTTTTCAGTTTTTGCCGGCCTGTTTTCTTTTCTGGCAGGAATAAAATTCAGCTGTCTTCTGAAAACTGCCTGCGGGGATTTTATTGATGAAAAGAATACTGTCATACCGTTCTTCATAACATCCATGGCCGGATCCTTTGCAGGCACAGCAGGATCATTCCTTTTCATCCGCAGCACAGAACTGTGGAAGAATCCTGCTGCGGCTGCGGTGCTTATATGCTGCATTCTGTTCACTGCTGCACTGTCCTTTCTGTTCAGGCTGGAATACATGCCCGGGAAGATGTATGCAAAAAATTTCATTGATGAAAGCAGCATCGGTTCGGATGATTTTATGCACAGGGATGATTTTTTCTGCCGGTATCTTAACATCAGCTTTATTCTGACATACCTGTTTCTTGGATACACCGTATGCATAAAATTTTACGGAAGCCTGTGGTTTTCCGGGATTCTGTTTGCAGCTGTTTCTGCCATGCTGATTTATGCAGGTTTTCTCCTTGGAAGACTTATTCCGGAAAACATCTGGTCAGTTTTCAGCGAAATGTTCTTTCCGCTGTGCTTTGTCATCTGCCTTTTTCTGATGTATCTGGAAAGAGGACATGTTCCGGTTCTTGCATCTGCTCTGTTCTTCATGCCTCTTTCACTTGTCATGGGCATAAATCTTCATCAGGCTGTGTCATCAGCCGTCAGATTTCGTGATCAGGAAAAACGATTCCGCATTCTTTTTCTGTCGGCAGCAGTAATTCCTGCATGTGTAATGACAGTATTAAGTTTTATCAGTTTTTCCGAAACAGGTTTCTTTGTTTTTCTGTATATTCTGTCAGCAGTAAATCTCATCATCCCCATGTACACACTGCTGAAGAAAACTCCGCGGACACACTCCAGGGATTCCCTGCTCTGTGTAAGTTTCTCTTTTATACCTGTGCTGATCTTCACTCATCTGATTCTGCATATTCCTCTGAACAGTTCGGTCTATGTTTCCGTCTGCAGAAATTATGAGGAACTTCAGAAAACTGACTTCAGCGGGAAATACATTAAAAACAGATGTAATATTGAGATAAACGGAATAAAAGCTTTTACACTTTCCGATTACTCTGTAAAAAACATGAAACGTCAGGTTCTTCCGATTCTGCTTTTCAGCCGGCCTGGGAATGTTCTTGTTCTGGACGGAAACTTCAGATTCTATGAAAATCCGCTGCTGGCAGAATTTAATAATCCTGAAATCATCAGTACTCTGCCTGCAAGGATGACCGATTATCAGGAACTTCCTGAAAACTGCAGACTGTCCGGACTGCACACAGAAACCATGAGCTGTCCTGAAATAATACGCAAAGGCAAAAAATATTCCGTTATTGCAGACATGCCGTCTGTTCTGGATACACAGACAGACAGTTTCAGATTCAGCAGCGAATTCATGAAAGCAGAAAAGGACATGCTTGAGGAAAACGGCCTCTTTGCTGAAGCTCTGAACATAAGACAGGCCGGCATAAAGGCACTGTCCGGAATTCTTCTTAACATTGAATCGTTCTACAGATATCAGCTGGTTTTTATTTTTTCTGATACTGCCGTTATTCTGGCTTCGGACAGTCAGGATACTCTTAAAATAACAAATTACGTATACAAAAAGATTTCAGATTTTCAGGAAAATCCTGAAACAAAGGGACTGTTCTTCAGCCAGGAACATTTTCTTTCCTGCATTGCTTTTACAGATGTCTCCATGCTTATGAAGTATGCTGATATTTACGGAAGCAGAGAAACAGGCTGCATCAAACCTGAACTTTATTCTTTTTACACGGAAAACAGCAGCATTTTTACGGATCTGACAGAAAACCGTGAATTAAAAAATTACCTGTTACGTTCTGTGGCTGCAGATCAGCACATACTGTCTCTTCTGAAGAAGGCATTTCTGGCAGGAAGCATGGACCAGTATGTTGCTGAAATGGAATACCTGTTCTCACTCTGCAGTTTATCCGGCAGCAGTACTGCCCTTCACAGAAATCTGAAAGAGCTTATAACATGCAGAAAAGAACATTATTTTGAAGCAGCCTCTTTTTATGAAAAGAAAAAAGACTGGGGAACTGCATGGCAGCTCTACGAAGCCATTCTGGCCACAGATAAAGACAGTTTTGAGGCAAACTACAGACTTGGCATTCTGAGCCTTACGCTGCAGGATATGGAATCTGCCTTTAAATACCTTAACCATGCCCTGACATTAAGAAAAGACGATCCTGATGCCCAGACAGAATTCGGAATACTCCTCTTTTCCACAGGGAAACCGGAAGAGTCCCTTAACTGGCTGAGGAAGGCTATGGCAAGAAAACCTGACAGTCCCAGAATTCTTTTCTACACAGGACTTGTCTGCGAGGAACTGAACCGGAATCAGGATGCAAGAGAATACTATATGCGGGCACTTAAAAACACACCGGATGACCAGGCCGTTATCTCAAGCCTGAAAAGTGTGGATGCCAAAATTGCAGCAGAAAGAGACAGATGGAAATATACAATGCCGACAACAGATTCCGAAGTGGAAATAGGCGAAAAAATACCTCTGCCAATAAACAAGTCAGCCTTTGAAGTGCGTCTTGACTACGAAGACAGAGCCGAAGAAAAGGACAGGTCAAGATAATTCCGGGGAACTTCTGTATAAAACAGAAATGATTTCTGCTCCTTCCGGATCCTGTTTATTCAGATAAATCCGACGTTCCATCTGTTCTTCCTGTGATCAGGCAGAATACCTTCTGCACCACAGAAATGACTTCTGTTCTGCCCGGCTCAGAATCCGAAAGATGATTGACAAATCGAATCGGAAAAAATACTGTTGAGTACTTGTTTTTTTTCAGTTTATTATTATATTATTAAGATTAATATAAAATTTTTGAAAAACATTTAGAAAACCATGTATTTATTATTAAAAAAAATCTCATCGGGTCTTTTTGCTGCAGGACTGTTTATGATCTGTTCCTGCCAGGGGCAGCATGATCTGTGGCCGTACAGTGCCTTTGAGGAATCCGTTACTCTTGCCTATACAGACGGAGGAACAGAAATACAGGCAGGAACAGCAAAAGACTATACAGCAAAAAACAATTTTGCTTTTACTCCCAAACTGACAAGAGATTCTGACGGCAAAGAACTTGACCCAGACGGATGGACTTTTACCTGTGAAGCAGTAGATTCTTCTGATATTGTTATTAATTCTTCTGATATTGATGATATTGGTATTATATTTGATACAGGAAAAATTACCGGCACTGACCTGAAATTCAGGGAAGACAGCTTTACATTAAAGGTTAAGGCAGTACCAGAAGAAGGAACAAAACCTGACATGCCGGAAATGAAATATGTTCCCTGCTGCTGGAATGTAAAGCTGAAGATTAATCCGATAAATCTGACCTTAACCTACCAAAATACTGCTGAGCATAATACAATTAAATACAGAAAAGACAAACCGCTGCCTGAAACCCCAGATGAAATAAAAAAACCTGATGTTTCTCCTGATCCAGGCCCCCCTGAGAATCTGATTTTTTCTATAACCGATAAACCTGAGGGGATAGTATTTAATGCGTCAACAGGGGCCATAACAGGAACAGGTACAGAAGAAGGAACCTGGCATTCAACTGTTACGGCAAAAAATGATTATTACAAGGGGACAGCCGACATAACCATTACTTTAACAGCTGAAGAGAGCAGAAGGGAGGTAACAGAGGGATCAGCTCTTTCTGATGCTGTGAATAATGTTTACCTGGAAGGAGGAGGAACTGTTTCTGTAGCAAGTAATATTACTATTCCTTCGGATTCGGAACTGCATATTCCGGAGGGAGTGAATATTGAACTGCAGGACAGCTGCAGCCTAACAGGCTCTGTCACTCCTGAAAATCAGAGAAAGATTACAGCTCTTATATCCACGAACGATGGCATTGTAAATTTTTCTTCCATGGTTAATAATGGATATAACTATATTAATGGTCAGCTTGACAAGGACACAGGTTCGTATACTTTCAATATAACGCCGATTGGGGCTGAGGCCAATCCATACTACGGTAACTTTAACGGCAATAACCATACAATTAAGGTTGGTTTAAACAGAAGTGAAGAATACACCGGAATTTTCGGATACACTGAAGGGACAATTGAAAATTTAAGAACTGCCGGCACTGTAACCGGTACCAGCTTTACAGCAGGAATTGCCGGAAAGAATTTTGGAACAATAAAAAACTGCATCAATACCGCATCAATAACAGGCAAAAATCATGTGGGTGGCATTGCAGGTTCAAATGATAAAAATGCTTTCATAGTCAACTGCTGCAACAAAGGCCAAATAACAGGCTCAGATGACACTGCATATGCAGGTGGAATAGCAGGCAACAACTGGGGTTCAGAAAACGGAGACGATACACCATCCATACAGAACTGCTATAATTCAGGAAATATTAATGGTGAAAATTATACAGGAGGCATAACCGGCGGCAATGAAAACGGAGGCTCTGTTTATAACTGCTGCAATTATGGAACTATCCCAGGAACCACAACAGGACAGATTGCCGGCTTCAGCGGGAAGGACGGCAGTTACATCAGTTCCTTCAAATCCTGTATTTCATTCTGCTATGGCAGGAACGGGAAAAATATAACAGGTTCAGAAGATGCAAATTTTTCTAAAACAGAAAACTGTGCAGAATATGATACGAACTATAAATCTGATGGTACTTATATTGGAAATAAACTGAACGAAAAAGTAACAGCTGAAAACGGCTTTTCTCAGTGGACACCAGGGACAGACAATTTCCCTGTTTTTTACTGGGAAATACAGCCCTGATGACAAAACCGACTCCGGGTCTCTGCTGCCCGTGTTCTGCCATGCTTCCCTTACTGTATGTTTTCTGTTTTCAGAGAGAGTAACTGAATATCCGAAACAGTCATATTTCAAGTTCATTTATTTCAGGAATAAGTTCTCTCAGATCATCTGCAGGAGGGGCTGTAATACACAGCTCCTCTCCTGTCACCGGATGGATTATTTTTATGCGGAAACAGTGAAGCGCACTTCTGTGAAAGCCCAGAAATTTTTCAATGTCGGAAGTCATGCCCTGTTCTATGAATTCCAGATAGCATCTTTCATCCCCTCCGTAAAGCTTGTCTCCAGCAACAGGCAGACCGCTGTAAAGACAGTGTGCCCTGATCTGATGAAGGCGTCCTGTCTCAATCTCTGCTTTAAGAAGAGACCAGGGACCGCGGTCCAGAATTCTTGTAAAATGACTGACTGCACTTTTCGGAGCACCCTTGTATGCAGCCATCTTTTTCCGTACAGGTGAAAGAGTATCCGGTCCAAGAGGAACATTTACCGTAAAATAATCCCTGACAGGATGCCCCTTTACAATAACAAGATAGATTTTTGTTCCTGAAGAAAGAGCGGCCTGCAGGTCTGCAGTGATTTCCGGCTTCAGGGAAAACAGCACAAGTCCGGAAGTTTCACGGTCAATTCTGTGAACAGGAAAAAGTCTGCAGTTCAGGTCTTTTTCAAGTATCCGCAGCAGTGTGTTGTTAAAAAAAGGTCCGGCAGGATGAACCGGAAGATTCCAGGGCTTGCTGACAGCCAGAAATTCTTCATCCCTGTACACAATGGAATAGTCCCTGCACACCTCCGGCTCCTGCCGGTCAGCCCCCAGATATGCAACAAGATCCCCTGAATTCACTGACCTGTGTGGAATAAGGCAGGGCTGACTGTTGATGTGTACCTTCCCTGCCCGGATCTCCTTCTGCCACGCTGCCCTGGTAAAATATGTAAACCGGCCGGACAGGTACAGATCCAGTCTCATGCCTGCGTAAGATTCAGGTACAGGTGAGCATGCTGTTCTTTCTTCTGACATATAATATAAACAGAAACATTTTCTGACCGTGTCAAGGATTTAGTTCTGTCATGAATAAAATACTTGCATGGAACCGGCATTACTGGTTAAATGAAAGAAAGGAGGAAATCATGGATGCAGAAAAAATCATAGAACTGGAAAAGAAAACTGCATGGCTGGAAGATTTTGTAAGGGAGCTTAACTCGGCTGTGGTTGAACTGCAGAACACAGTCAGAAAACTTAATGCGGAAGTACAGATCCTTAACGAAAAAATAACAGCGGAGAGGGAAAACTTTCCTAAATTTGAGAAGCCTCCACATTACTGAAAAAAATAAGTGTAAATAAAAAACTTTCCTTCCGATATTCTTAATGGACTGTAATCAATGATAAGGAGAATATCATGAAAAAAACTCTTATATATCTGATGTCTTTTGCTGTGATGTTAATGCTTTTCGGATGTTCAACAGTTCCAAAGGAAACAGATGATGAATATCCTGAGACTGCAGCAGAAAACTTTGAAAATTCCGACGAAAGTCTGAATCTTCAGGCAGAAACAGATGATCAGACAGAACAGACTGCTGAAGAAAACACATCTGTCAAAGATGCAGACAGGGATTACTACACAGAAAATGATTCTGATTCATCATCCCTTTCCGAAATCTCTGTCAGAGAGGACTCAGACTACTGGTACTACAGAGTGGGAAGCTTCCGTGGATCAGGAGACTGTCTTGCAAGCATCGCCAGAAAGTACTACGGAGATACTGCAAAATGGCATAAGATTTACAATGCCAACAGAGACATCATCAGCAATCCAAACAGAATCAAACAGGGACTGGTAATAAGAATTCCCAAAAACTGATTTCTGAAAATTTTCAGCATAAAAAAACCGGCAAAGCCGGTTTTTTTATCTTTTACTGAAGATCTGAGGTTTTTCTGCACCTTTCAGCTGCAGCGGAAAAACCGTGTATTATGCTTTCCCTGAGATCTGACATATTTACAAGCAGCATGTCAAGAGCTCCGCTGGACATGGCATCATTTCTGGCAAGAGCAAAACGAGTCTTTTCTTCCGTAAACATTCTTTTCATTTCCTCGGCCTCTTCTGTTTTCCCTTCAGAAGCAAGCAGGCTGTATTTTTTCCCCTTTAGAAGATTGAAAGCTGAAGCAATGCCTATAACGGACATGGATGCATTTTCTCTGGCAATGGAATAAATTCCGGGCCGGAGCAGACGTCCGAAAGCCTGAGCCTGCCGTCCTCCGAAACTCTGATTGAGCACAACAGAGACCACAGGAACCTGACTTAAAATATTGCAGTCAAGGGTTTCCGCACCTATTGCCTGAATACGGATACGTTCCTGCCTTGCTCCTGGTATGAAACCGGAAGAGTTGGAAAGCATAAGAACCTTCAGTTTCATTCTGGATGCGAACTGAATAAATACACGGAACTTTTCCGTAT